>JAJYYT010000046.1 GCA_021800645.1 Actinomycetes bacterium | reverse complement strand
GCCCTGCGAGACAGCCCACGCGCGAGCGTCCCTCACCGGGTCGCACACGACCACCTCGATCGGGCTCCCCCCGGTCGCACCGCCGGGGGCGGTCGCTCCGCGGCATGAGGCTCCGTCCGTCAAGGACAACAGAGCCTCCACGTGCGCCCGACCCATGCGCCCGCAGCCCACCACGGCCACGCGCAGCCGGTCAGCCATCGGCGGCACAGCGCTCGACGCGAGTCCAACTTCCGGACGCGGCCGAGGTGTCTATCGCCTCGACCACCGCTTGGGCGGACACCGCGTCGGTGAAGTCGGGGATGAAGGTCCCGCCGTCCCACTGGCCGAGCCAGTCGATCATCTGGTTCGCGAAGCTCGCCTCGTACCCGACCCCCTGCCCCTGTGGCCACCACCGATCCGAGTACGGGTGCCCCGGAAGCTCGCTGCGGATGCGGCGGAATCCCTGGGTCCGCGACCCCCGTTCGCGCGTGAACAACCAGATCTCGTTGAGGTTCCGGTAGTCGAAGGCCACAGAGCCTTCGCTCCCCGTCACTTCGACGGTCCAGTCGCACGGTCGCCCGAGCGCGACGCGCGTCGTCTCCAGCACGACGGTCGCACCGGAAGCCAGGCGCCCGAGTGCGCCGCACGAGTCGTCGGTCCTTACGGGCACGGGGGGCCCACCCTCGGGATCGGGTCGCTCGGTGATGAACGTGGCGCTCGAGGCCACGACCACCTCGAACGGCGACACGAGCCACTGGACCAGGTCGATCAGATGCACCCCGAGGTCACCGGTGACCGTCCCGCCGGTGAGCCGGTCGAACCGCCAGTCGAACGGCGTCTCGGGATCGCCAAACTCGTCGGTCAGCCAGGTCGCCCTCACGGCACGCGGCTCGCCGATCTCGCCTGCTCCGATGAGCTCGCCGATCAAGCTCACCGCCGGGAGGCGCCGGTAGTTGAAGCTCACGCCGTGGCGCACGCCTGCCGCACGGACCGCGTCGAGAGACGCGAGCGCCTGCTCCAGGGTGACGCCCAGCGGCTTCTCGCAGATGACGCTCTTGCCGGCAGCAGCAGCGGCAGCAATCGCCTCGTGGTGGCTGCCCGGCGGCGTGCAGACGTCCACGAGGTCGACGTCTGGTCTCGACACGGCTGCGACGACGTCCGTGCTCCACTCGGCGTAGCCGTAGCGGTCGGCGGCAAGCGCCGCGCGCTCGGCCGACCTGCCGCAGATGACCGCGAGCTCCGGCTGGACGGTGAGCGAGGGATCGATCGCCACCGCGTCGCGCAGCGCGATCGAGTGCGCGCGGCCCATCAGCCCGTGCCCGACCATGCACACGCGGACCGGTTCGCGGGTCAGGACGCCCTCCCCGCGCCCGGGTCCCCGCGACCGGGGGGCAGGCCCTCCCTGGGTGCCTCGACCGGCACGCGTCAGCCCGCCGAGTCGGGACGGGGTGCCGACAGCGCCGCGGGGAGGTGCTCCATCACGCGGGCGAAGGCCGCGACGTAACGCTCCATGAGGGCACTGTCCTGGATGAAGAGCGGGTGCTCCATCGATCCGATCACCATGGACGTGTCGAGCATCTCCGCGGTCGCCGGGAACGTCTGGCGATCCCAAGGCCGCAGCGGCTCCTTGTCATCACGCGGATGCCACGTGTGGATCGTGGCGCGGCGGAACGCCGGGTAGGCCTGCAGGGCGTCGAGCTGCCACACCACGGCTTCGACGCCTTCTGCGCGAAGGGCGAACAGCACGCTGTCGCGCAGGGCGACCGCCGACACGTCGGTGTCCAGCGCGGTCGTGACCAATCGGATCCGATACTTGTGGTAGACGCTCGTGCGGTCCTCGGGGACGTGCGGCGGCACGACGCCGGGGATCTCCTCCAGCCCTTTCGTGAGGATCCCTGCGTTGCGTTGGGCGACGGCGTTGTACTCGTCGAGGCGGCGCAGCTGCGAGCGTGCCATTGCGGCGGGCAGCTCCTGGGTGCGGTAGTTCCACCCGAGGCCGTACGACCAGTAGGACCGCGAGGCGCCCAGCTCCGTCGGCGGGAGGTCCTCCTCGACATCCTCGCCGAACTCCGACAGGCGCCTCGCCGTGAGGAAGTACGTCGGGTCCTGGGTGACGAAGAGCCCTCCCTCCCCGCCGGCCAGGTTCTTCGTGCCGTTGAGGCTGAAGGCGGCCGTCGGGGCGATCGTCCCGACGAGCTTGCCGTGGTAACGCGCGCCGTGCGCCTGACACGCGTCCTCGATCACCTCCAAGCCGTGGCGTGCCGCGATCGCCATGATCTCGTCCATGTCGGCGGGCAGGCCGTGCATGTGCACCGGCATGATCGCCCGCGTGCGAGGGGTGATGTGGCGCTCGATCTGGGACGGGTCGATGTTGTAGCTCCACGGATCGACATCGCAGAAGACGGGGACGCCGCCTTGGTGGGCGACGGCATGCGGCGTGGCGATGAACGTGAAGGCCGGGACGATCACCTCGTCGCCCGGCTGGATCCCGATGGCGGCGCAGGCTGCGTGAAGGGCAGCCGTGCCGCTGTTCAATGCCAGGCAGTGGTCGACGCCGAGGTAGTGAGACCAGTCGCGCTCGAGGCCCTTGATCTCCGGCGCCTGCGCACCGTGAAGGATCCCGCGGTCCAGCACTGCGTCGATCGCGGCGCGGTCCTCGTCGCGGACGTCGGGCCAGCGACGGTGCAGGCTCCGGTCGACGGTCGGTGCGCCGCCTGCGATGGCGAGCTGATCGGTCACTTCACCCTCCTTCAAGGTCGTCGTGTACCTCCCGCAGACCCGGCAGGCGTCGCAGTCGATGTTAGATATGTCAGGACAACGTGTCAAGCAGGATCACAGCTCCAGCGACCCTCCCTGCTCGAGGCACCCGGCTGGGTCTCACGTCTTCGAGGCGACCGTATCGGTGGATCGGGGTCCGCCAGCCCGAAGTCGTCGTCCTCGTCGAGAAAGCAAGTCTCCTCCTCGGACCAGCGGTCTCGACGACGTAGCGAATGACGTAGCGAATGCGGATGTGAAGGTATCGTTGGGGTCGGTGACCGCGGTGGCCCGGTTGGTCGGTCGCTGCAATGACGCGAGATGCCGCACGAAAGCAGCCACCGTGTTGGCTGCAGTCTCTCTCATGGTCGGTCTTGCAGGTTGCGGCGGGCCAGGAAGCTCACTACCAGCTGCGACGAAGACGTCGGGTCCGAGGCCGTCGTCGGTACCTTCTGGCGTCCACGTGACCGCGGGCCCAGCTCTTTCATGGCGCATGTTCCCCTACCAGGCACCGGCGGGAATGCGCGAGCCGCTGTTCGGGGTGAGCTGTCCGAGCTCCGACGATTGCTGGGCGGCGGGCTACGAGAGCCCGACGAACGACGCGTACACCGACGCGCTCGTGCTCCACTTCGATGGACGAAGTTGGCGAGCAGTCGGTGTCCCGCAGCTCACCAGCCGCAACGTCCTTCGAGCAGTGGCCTGCCTCTCCGTCGCCGACTGTTGGGCCGTCGGAACCTCCACTCAGCCCGACGGTGACCCCCTGCCTCTCGCACTGCACTTCAACGGCAGTGCGTGGAGCTCGGTGCAGGTGCCGTCTCCTGTGGTCGGTTTCGTCGCCGGGGAGCCGTCGCTGGACATTCTGACGGCCGTCAGCTGTGCGACCGCGTCCGAGTGCTTCGCGACGGGGGTGCGAGCCATGCCGGGCACACCCAGGGTCGTGACCTTCGTCGACCAATGGGACGGGAGCCGATGGAAGGCGGTGGCGGTGCCGGGGCTTCCGACCACGCCGTACCCGGCACCAGCGACCGCGGCCGCCTTCCCCGGGCTTGGCGTAACGTGCACATCGTCGAGCTCCTGCTGGATGGAGGGCACCATGCCGCATGCCTTCTCCTCGACGGCACCAGAGAACTGGCCACAGCGGACCCTGCTGTTCCGCTGGACCGGGGCGAGCTGGTCGTACGAGCCTTCGAACGGCGACCTGTGGGTGACCGGCTGCAAGGGGTCGGGCGCGTGCTGGTCAGCTGGGGTCGCCCCCGAGCCGACCGGGGTGGTGCAGGCGGCCGCGGCGTTCTTCGACGGAGCTACCTGGCGACTCGTTGCCAGCCCTCAGCCAGGCGGGACGAGCGCGGACAACGTGCCCTCCAGCGTCGCCTGCGCGACCTCTGCCGACTGCTGGGTCACCGGTTTCTCCTACCCGCCAGGACCTGACCCGGTGCAGCACGCCACGCTGTTCGTGATCCACCTGGCCAGCGAACACCTGGCGGCGGCGAACCTCCTGAGCGCCAGCCCGGACCATCAGCTCGCCCTTTCGAGCTCGATGGCGTGTGCGTCAGCGGATCTTTGCTTCGTCGTCGGTTCGATGTATGCCTCGGGCACCGCCAACTATCAGCCGGTGATCGTGCAGGGAAGGAGCTCTGAATGATGCACTCACGCAACGTCGGCACTGGGCGGTTCCGGCACCAGAGCGGAGACAGCGCCGCAACCAGGGCGACAAGTGCTCCCAAGAGCTCGCCGGCGGCAGCTCGGATGGCGAAGTCCGGGCGGAGGCATTGGCAATCGGACGCGTCGCGCAAGGTGCGGCCCGCCGGCGTGGTCCTGGTGATCGGGCTGCTCCTTGCGGCATGCGGCAGCTCGTCGCCGGGGTCGAGCTCGAGCGTACGCTCGGGACCCACGACCTCTGCGACGAGCGCTGGCGGGGCGCTGGACCCGTGCCTGGTCGGAACGTGGATCGACCGTGGCGAGTCCGACACGCTCAGCTACCGAGGAACGGCGGTTACGATGCACGGCCTCACCGGCAAGACGCTCGCGTTCTCGCCGAACGGCAAGGAGACCGTCGGCTTCGCACATGCAGTGCCCTTGCAGGGTTCGGTCGGCAGTGCGACCTATACCGTCACCGAGAGCGGAACGATCACCGATCTCGCGAGCTCGAGCGCGGGCATCCTTTCGTTCTCCGACGTCGATTACACGGCTTTCTCCGAGACCGCCACCATGGGTGGGGTGTCCACGTCCCCACCCGAGCCACCGCCCCCCACGCCTGATCGCTACACGTGTCATGCAACCACGATGTCACTCTCAGGTGCCGGCCTCCACGCTACGTTCAGCCGGTCGTCGTCTGTCCCCGCATCGTCGGGTGCCCCGTCCTCTGTTGCCGAGCCCACGCCGGTGACGTCTGCGCTGCCACCGACCGGCGCCTCCGCGATCCCCGATCTCTTCGTCTACACCGCGGCGATCGCGCCTCCTGGCGAGCTTCTCGCGTGGCCGGAATTCCCCACCACGATCCAACTCGACGACAACGATTGGATCTCGGGGATCACCTGGTCGGCGGGTGCCCAGAGCACCTCGGGAAGCGGCACCTTCTACACCGACCTGTCCTGCACGGGGCCTGCCGCGAGCTGCCCTCCGACCGCCGAAGGCACGGTCGAGCTCACGGCGACCCTGCCCGAGACCTGCACCGTGACCTTCGCCGACCCCTCCACTGGAGCCCAGCAGTCCGAGCAGGCATACGTCTTCGACCATCTCGAGTACCGCGTCACGAGTGGTCCCACGACCGGCCAGCTCTACGCGTTCAGCTCGCCGTGCCCGGCAGGGCCCCAGCCTCTGGGACGCTGTCGCACCTCGGTGCTCGCAGTGAAGGCGTACGGACTCGCCGGCGGCGGAGCGGCCGGTTCCCAGGGCGGCGCCTTCGGCATCGTCGATCACGGCACGGTCGCCTGCACGATGCATGGCTACCCCGGCATGCAGCTGCTCGGTGCGGACGGGGAGCCGCTACCCACGACGGTGATCCGGGGCCAGTACGAGGTGGTCGATGCCGTGCCAGAGCAGACGGTGACCCTCGCCCCCGGCGCCCAGGCCTTCTTCTACTACATGTACTCCGACGTCCTCGGCGGTGGCTGCCCTGCGGCCTGCTCGATGGCATCCGCCGTCGAGATCACCCCGCCCAACGATTATCACCACCTGGTCGTCAGCGTGCGCATCGCACCGTCCGAGGGCCGGATCTGGGTCTCGCCGGTCACGACGAGCACGCCGTTCCCGCTCGTCAGCGGGTCGCCGTGACGGTTGGGGAAGGGGACCCTGCAGGGTCCATAAGCTGGATCCCCGGCTCGAGCCGCGCAAATGGATCTTGGGAGCAGGCAATTCGTACCCGAGGTAGCACCTTTGTGAAGAACGTCCGACGCTCGAGGGTGATTCGTGGTGGCACGACCAGTCCCAAATTTTGACTTGATTATCGGACCGTAAGTCAGTACCATTTTGAGGTGGCCCATGAGGTCGAGTTCGAGCCCCAGGTGGTCAAGGAGCTTCGGGACATCCAGCGGGGCGACCTGCGGCGCGTGATGGACCGGATCCGACAGCTGGCCGATGACCCGCGGCCGCAGGGCTGCGAGAAGCTCGTCGGCATCACGAACGCTTGGAGGATCCGTTCTGGCAACTACCGGGTCGTCTACATGATCGATGACCGTGCACAAGTGGTGACGATCACCCGCGTCGGCCACCGGCGTGAGGTGTACAGGGGGAGATGAGGAAGATGCTGGTCACGGTTACCGAGGCAAAGGCCCGACTCGGCGAGCTGATTCGCGAGGCAGCTGAAGAAGATGTGGTGGTGGTGCGCCACGGGCATCCGGCAGCGGTGCTCGTTGGTGCCGAGCGCTACGACGCAGTGCTCGAAGAGATGGAGGACCTAAAGGATCGACTTTCGGTCTACGAGAGCGCTCAGTCCGAGCCCGGACTCCGGATCGACTTCAACAAGATGGAAGCCGAACTGGGGCTGCGATGACGACCGGCTCCGAGGCACGCGACGACGAGTTTCTCGGGAACCGGGCACGTCAGCGAGGGCCGGATCTGGGTCTCGCCGGTCACGACGAGCACGCCGTTCCCGCTCGTCAGCGGGTCGCCGTGACGGTTGGGGGACGGGGATCCCCTCGTCGACGACGTTCCGGGCCCGGAAGCAGCCGACGCGGGTCGAGCCACGCGCGGCTCAGCTCGATGCCGTAGGCGAGGTGGTCGCGTCGAGCGACGAACCGGCGGACCCGCCGGATCCTCCGGATCCGCTCGTCGACACGCGCAGCACTGTCGACCCGGTGCCCGACCGGTGCTCCGCCGGCGACGTCGGGATCGGCGATCGCGTTGTCGCTGTCTCGCCGTCTGCCGGTGTGGACGTGGCACGAGCTACCGAGCCGCTCCCTGTCCCGCCCACCGTCCCCGAGCTGCTCCCTGTGCCGCTCGGGGCTCCTGTGCCTCCCGGGGACGTGGACGCGTCCGACGGGCCGCTCGCTGTGCTCGTCGCAGAAGACGTCGAGGACAGCGAAGACGTCGACCCTGTCGCGGCTGTCGCGCCCGCGAGCGGGTTCATGAAGGCGACCGTGAGCGTCGCCGTGTCCGCGGGCTGCGCGACCTGCAGCTCCGCGACGAACGTGCGCGGCAGCCCCCACGGCAGGGGACCACCTGTCGTCTTCCCCCCGGAGACCTGCTGCACGGTGCCTCGGAAGAGGTACGAGACCCCGTCCGTCCCTGTCTGCATCGGTCCGGCCACGAGGGAGCCCACGAGCTGCGCCTCCGTGCCGTCGGCGCTCGTGAGGTCCACGGCGAGCAGCGACCCTCCCTGCTCGAGGCACGTGCCGACCACCACCTGGACGGGCGTCGCCTCCGACGCTGTCGAGCCCACCGATGCGGTCGCCACGAAGGCTGGAGACCCGGTCGGTGAGGCAAGGTGCACCGCGCCGGTGCTGAGGATCGACGTGATCGCGGCAGAGGTGAGCGGCGGGACCGTCGCGTCCGCGGTCACGCCGGAGAAGCCGGGCACCGTCGAGCACGTACCCGTCGGGGGCGCGGGGACCAGCTGCGTTGTGCCGGTCGATCCGCTGCCCGAGGAGGCCGACGCCGAGGTGCCAGCGCCGCCAGCGGGCGCGGCGGTGCCGGCCGCCCCAGACGTGCCGCCGGACACCCCTGAGGCCGAGGAGGCCGAGGAGGACGTGGACGTCTGAGCACCGGCCGAACCGGCGGGGGTGGCTGCGGTCGAAGAGCTGGCGGAGCCGGCGGAGGCCGCGGCGGTGGCGGAGGCCGACGCGGCCAGCGCGACCCACGACGGTGCGCTCACGCTCGATGCACCGCCCGTCGACGGACCACCTGCCGACGGCGAGGTGGCGCCGCTCGCCGCGCCCCCACCGACCGGCGCCTCTGACACCGAGGTGTGGAGGGACGCGCCGTGGGAGGCGAACCGGGCGGACAGCGCTGTGCCGGTCCCCGGCGAAGACGCTGCCGCGCCTGCGGGCTGCGTGCTCACCGGCTGGGACGCGGCCGCCGAAGGCGCCGATAGCGCCGACACGGCCGGCACGGACAGCCCGCCCGCCGTGGCGAGGCTCGCGACGAGGCCGATGACCACGGAGCCCTTGCCGCCGCCCGCAGCGGAGGCCGCGACGGCGACCTGACCGACCGGGGAGGCGGTCAGCTGCCCGACGAGCTGCATGCCGCTGGAGATCGGGCTCGTCGCGGTCGGCAGCGCTCCAGGCGCCGCGCCCGTGCCGGTGCCCGTCGCCGTGAGCGAGGCCGCGCTCCGTGCGGAATGGTCCTCCGCTCCGTAGAGCACGCGTCGCACGGCGGCACGGACCGACGTGACGACGTACAGCGGGAGCACGCCGAGCGTGCCCGTCACCGCCCCGTTGCCGTCGAGCAGCCGGCGCAGCTGGCTCCGGGCGCGGGTCACGCGCGCCCGCGCGTTGTCCTCCGTGATGCCCATCTGCAGAGCGACCTCGGGGTACGGGAGGTCGTCGACGATGCGCAGCTCGAACGCGCGCCGTTGGTTGTCCGGCAGCGTCGCGATCGCGTCGCGCACAGCCGCGAGCGCCACCGGGTCGGAGGTGGTGCTCCCGACGTCGGCGTCGGCGTGGCTGTCGGAGATCTCCTCCGTCAGGGACGCGGTCGGCAGCCGCCGGGCGGCCGCGTCGCGGCACACGTTGGCGAGGATCGTCTGCAGCCATGGGCCGAGCCGCCAGTCGCCGTCCGTCCCGAACCGGCGCAGGTGCCGAAAGGCGCGGAGCAGCGTCTCTTGGACCGCATCCTCGGCGTCCTGGTCGTGACGCAGACGCCGACGAGCGTAGGCGAGGAGGGACGCATAGTGGGTCTGGACGATCTCGGCGAACGCGTCACGGTCGCCCGCTCGGTGCGCCTCGACGAGACGGCGGTCAGCAAGCCGGGCCTCGGCACTGTCTCCCCCGCTCGCCGCCAGAGCCATGGTCCGTCTCCACCCCGGATGGGCGCGCGATGCGCATTCCGTTCCCTGCGGGCGCTACCCCTCCGCCCGTAGGCCCAACCTACCGCGAACAATCGCCACGACATCGGATTGCAGGCCTCGAGACGGCAACCGCAAGCCACTCGCAGGGCGGACGCTAGTGCCGGGTGCTCCCGGGGGTCAAGCGTTCGAGCGACGGAAGGACGCACGCCCCCGGTGACAATTGTCGGCAATTGCCGGCGTGAGGGGAGCGCCCGTCGCGGGCTGCGGGGGCGCTCGGCCCGGCGGGCTGCGGGGGCGCTCGGCCCGCCCCACGGCGCACGTACGCTCTCCGCCCGTGCTCACGCTCATGGCCGTCCACGCCCACCCCGACGACGAGGCGATCTCCACCGGCGGCGTGCTCGCCCGCTGCTCCGACGAGGGCGTGCGCACGGTCCTCGTGACCTGCACCAACGGGGAGCTCGGGGACGCCCCCGGCGGGGTGAAGCCCGGGGAGCCGGGCCACACACCCGACGCCGTCGCGGCCATGCGGCGCAGCGAGCTCGACGAGAGCTGCCGGGTGCTCGGCGTCGACCACCTCGAGCGTCTCGGCTACCACGACTCGGGGATGATGGGCTGGCCGTCGAACGACGCGCCGGACGCCTTCTGGCACGCCGACGCCGGCGCGGCATCGGGCCGGCTGGCCGTACTCCTCGAGCGCTACCGGCCGCAGGTGGTCGTGACCTACGACGAGCACGGCTTCTACGGGCATCCCGACCACATCCAGGCGCACCGGATCACGGTGGCGGCGATCCGCACGACGGGCATCCCGGAAAAGCTCTACTACCCGGCGATTCCCACCGCGGCCCTCCCGCGCCTCGCCGCTGCGCTGGCCGAGCACGGCGTCGAACCACCGGACGACCTCGCCGACGGCGTGCTCACGACGCCCGACGACCAGATCGGCGCCGTCGTCGACTGCTCCGCCGTCACGGGGCGCAAGTACGACAGCCTGGCGGCGCACGCCAGCCAGGCTGACAACATCTTCTTCCTCGGGCTCGGGAGGGAGCTCTTCTCGCAGCTCTTCCGTGAGGAGGCGTTCGTGCGCGCCCAGGACCGGACGGGAGCGCCGGTGCCCGAGTCCGACCTGTTCGCCGGGCTCCGGTAGCGATCCGGGGGGACGCCGCCAGTAGGGACGCCTACGGCGGACGCTCCTCGCGCTCGCCGTGCCGCTACGAGCCGCCCTCGTCCCTGAGGTCGGCGACCTCCGACTCCAATCGGTCGAGCCGGGCGTCCACCTGGTCGAACCGGGCGCCGGTGGCGGCGAACCCGGCGGCGGTGTCGCTCCTGAGGTCGGCGACCTCCGACTCCAATCGGTC
>JAJYYT010000045.1 GCA_021800645.1 Actinomycetes bacterium | reverse complement strand
GCCCCCGCGGGCAACGGGGCCGCCGGGGTGGCCGGGCCGTCGGCGCCGCGCCCGGGGACCCAGGTCCGGTCCACGCAGCGGCCGGCACCGGCTCGCCGTCAGCCTCCCCGCTCGCGCAAGGGGGGCAAGGGCAAGCGGCGGCGCTAGCGCGGCGCTCGGGGGTGCAGTCGGGCGGGCGGGAGTCGGAGCACCGCAAGCGTCGTTCCTCCTAGTAGCGTGAAGGAATGGTGACGCTGGCGACGGTCGGCGGCGAGCACGCCGCCTACGCGGAGCCCGGGCGCCTCGGCGAGTTGCTGGAGCCCGTGCTCCGGACCTTTGCCGCCCGGCATCCCGAGGCGGACACGGCACCGGTGCTCCAGGCCGCGCGCATGGCCGCCGCGGCCCACGAGGGGCAGTTCCGGCGATCGGGAGAACCCTACGTGACGCACCCGATCGCGGTCGCCGGCATCGTCGCAGAGCTCGGGCTCGACACGTCCTCGGTGGCCGCCGCCCTCCTCCACGACGCGGTCGAGGACGGCGGGCTCACCCTCGAGGCGCTGGAGTCCGCCCTCGGAGGGGTCGTGACCGGCATCGTCGACGGAGTGACCAAGCTCGACCGGCTCCAGTTCGACTCCAAGGAGCAGCAGCAGGCGGCGACCATCCGCAAGATGCTGGTCGCGATGGCGAGCGACTGGCGGGTCCTGTTGATCAAGCTCGCCGACCGTCTCCACAACATGCGGACCCTGGGCGTGATGCCCGCATGGAAGCAGCGGCGGATCGCCACCGAGACCTTCGACGTCTACGCACCCCTCGCACACCGCCTGGGTGTCCAGCAGGTCCGCTGGCAGCTGGAGGACCTTGCCTTCGCGACCCTGCACCCGAGGCGCTACGCGGAGATCGAGCAGATGGTCGCGGTCCGCGCGCCCCAGCGCGAGGAGTACCTCGCCCGCGTCCTCATCTCGGTGCGCGAGCGGCTCGCCGCGGCGGGCGTCGAGGCAGAGGTCACCGGCCGGCCCAAGCACCTGTGGAGCATCTACGAGAAGATGGTGGTGCGCGGCAAGGAGTTCGACGACATCCACGACCTCGTCGGCATGCGCGTCGTCGTCGCGAGCGAGAAGGACTGCTGGGCGGCGCTCGGCGCGATCCACGCGATCTGGCCCCCGGTGCAGGGACGCTTCAAGGACTACATCAACACCCCGAAGTTCAACCTCTACCAGTCCCTGCACACCACGGTGATCGGCCTCGACGGCAAGCCGATCGAGGTCCAGATCAGGACCCACGAGATGCACCGCCGCGCGGAGTACGGCATCGCCGCGCACTGGGGGTACAAGGAGAGGGAGGACGTCTCCTCGGAGCTCGCGTGGATGCAGCGGATCTCCGACGTCGACCAGGAGACGACCGATCCGCTGGAGTTCCTCGAGGCGCTCAAGCTCGACCTCGAGCAGGACGAGGTCTACGTGTTCACGCCGAAGGGCCGGGTCATCCGCCTTCCTGCCCGATCGACCCCGGTCGACTTCGCCTACGCGATCCACACCGAGGTGGGCCACCGCTGCATCGGAGCGCGCGTCAACGGCCGGCTCGTGCCGCTCGACACGCGGCTCGCGTCGGCCGACACGGTGGAGATCTTCACCTCGAAGTCTCCTTCGGCGGCGCCCTCGCGCGACTGGCTCGATATCGTCGCCTCGTCGAGGGCGCGCAACAAGATCCGCCAGTGGTTCAGCAGGGAGCGTCGCGAGGACGCGATCGAGACCGGCAAGGAGGAGCTGGCGAAGGCGCTGCGCCGAGAGGGGATGCCGCTGCACAAGGTGATGGCCTCGAGCGCGCTCGCCCAGGTGGCCGCAGCGATGAACCTCGCCGACACCGACTCGCTGTACGCGGCCATCGGCGAGCACCAGGCGTCGGCCCAGTCGGTCGTCCAGCGGCTCGCCCGCGAGCTGCGGCCCGGCGAACCGGACCAGCTCCCCACCACCGCGAGGCTCACCGCGGGGCTCACCGCGCAGCGCACGCGCCGGAGCAGGGTCGCCGCTGCAGGCCTGTACGTCGAGGGCCTCGACGACGTGATGGTCCACCTGGCCCGTTGCTGCACGCCGGTGCCGGGAGACCAGCTCCTCGGGTTCGTCACCCAGGGACGGGGGGTCTCGGTGCACCGCGCCGACTGCTCGAACGCGACGGCGCTCTCGCGCCGTTCCCAGGAGCGCCTGATCGAGGTCGAGTGGGATCGCGGCGTCGAAGGGATCTTCGTCGCCACCGTGGAGGTCCTGGCCTTCGACCGCGAGCGGCTTCTCGCCGACGTGAGCCGTGTGGTGTCCGAGCACCACCTCAACATCGTCTCAGCCCGCACCGTGACGGCGCCCGATCGCGTGAGCCGCATGTCGTTCGAGGTGGAGCTCGCCGATCCCGCCCACCTCCACTCGGTGCTGGCGTCGCTCAAGCACCTCGACGGCGTGTTCGACGCCTACCGGTTGCTTCCCGGCAAGAAGGCCTGACCCGTGGCGCGCACGGCGGACGAGCGTGCGGAGCCGCGCGCCCCGACCGGCACTCGGGACCTGCTGTGGCCGGAGTCCTGGCGGTTCGAGCGGGCGATCGAGCGGTTCGGCGCGCTGGTCGAAGGGTCCGGCTACGGGCTCATCCAGAGCCCCGTGTTCGAGTACGCCTCCGTGTTCCGCCGCGGCATCGGTGAGGAGAACGACGTCGTCGGCAAGGAGATGTACGAGTTCTCCGACCGTGACGGCCAGATGCTCGCGCTGCGACCCGAAGGCACCGCCTCGGTCGTGCGCGCGTACATCCAGCATCATCCGGTCCTGCCGTGGAAGGCGTGGTACATGGCGCCGCTGCTGCGCCACGAGCGCCCCCAGGCGGCGCGCTACCGCCAGCACCACCAGCTCGGGATCGAGGCGCTCGGTGTCGCCGACGCCGACCTCGACGTCGAGGTGATCTGGGTCGCCCAGACGTTCCTCGCGCGCCTCGGTCTCACCGACTACTCGCTGCGCATCGGGTCGATGGGTGACGCCGCGTGCCGGCCGCGCTACCTGGAGCTGTTGGATTCGTACCTCGAGGCGCACCAGGGCGGGCTGTGCGAGGAGCACCGGGCGCGCTTTCGCGCGAACCCGATGCGCGTGCTCGACTGCAAGCGGGACGAGTGCCGCGCGGTCACCGCCGAGGCGCCCACGCTCTTGGAGCACCTGTGCGCCGAGTGCACGGCGCACTTCGTCCGGGTCCAAGAGGGGCTCGGCGCGCTCGGGATCCGCTTCGAGCTCGACGCGCGCTTGGTCCGCGGCTTCGACTACTACACGCGCACGACCTTCGAGTACGCCTCCGGCGCGATCGAGGCCGCCCAGAACGCGCTGTGCGGCGGCGGCCGCTACGACGGGCTGGTCGAGATGCTCGGGGGGGATCCCACCCCCGGCATCGGCTTCGGCATGGGGATCGAGCGTGTCCTCGTCGCCTGCGACGCTGAGGGCGTCTTCCCTGCTGCGCCGCCGCCTCTCGACGCGTTCATCGTCGACGTGGCCGGGGGCGCAGCGGCGCTCGAGCTCACCGTGCGCCTGCGCGAGGCGGGGCTCAGCGCGGACCGCGCCTTCGACGGGCGCTCCATGAAGGCCCAGATGAAGCTCGCCGACCGCTCGGGGGCGACCGTCGCCCTCATCGTCGGGCCGAAGGAAGCTGCGGCCGGGACGGTCCTCGTGCGCTCGCTGCGCAGCGGCGGGGCCCAGGTGTCGGTCCCCGCCGAGGGGGTCGTCGACGCGGTCGCCGGCGCAACGAGGAAGGAGACCGGGAGATGACGAGCGCGACGTCGATGCGCACGGGACTGTGCGGCGAGATCGGCCTCGACGACCTCGGCGCCCGGGTCCGGCTGTGCGGGTGGGTCGCCAGGCGGCGCGAGCACGGAGAGCATCTCGCGTTCGTGGACCTGCGGGACAGGAGCGGGATCGTCCAGTGTGTGGTGGACGGATCGGTCGAGCTGCGCGCCGAGTACGTCGTGTCGGTCACCGGGGTCGTCCGAAGGCGCCCTGCGGGGATGGAGAACCCGGCGCTCGAGACCGGGGAGGTGGAGATCGGCGAGTGCGCGGTCGAGGTCCTTTCGGTCGCGGAGCCGCCCCCCTTCCTCGTGGAGGACCGGGCAGACGTCGACGAGGCCGTGCGGCTTCGCTACCGCTACGTCGACCTCCGGCGCCCCCGGATGCAGGCGAACCTCCGGCTCCGGGCGGCGGTCGTCTCCGCCATTCGGCGCGCCATGGACCGCCAGGGGTTCTGCGAGGTCGAGACCCCGCTCCTGTGGTCGCCCACGCCCGAGGGCGCCCGCGAGTTCGCCGTGCCGAGCCGGCTGCACCGGGGCGACTTCTACGTCCTGCCGCAGAGCCCCCAGATCGCCAAGCAGCTGCTCATGGTCGGGGGCTTCGACCGCTACTACCAGATCGCCCGCTGCCTGCGGGACGAGGACCTGCGGGCCGATCGCCAGTTCGAGTTCACCCAGCTCGACATGGAGGCGTCGTTCGTCACCCAAGACGACGTGCTCGGCTTCGTCTCAGAGGCGGTGCTCGACGCTGCGGAGGCGGCCACGGGGGAGCGGCCTCCCCCGATCGCGCAGATGACGTGGAAGGAGGCGCTCGACCGCTACGGCACCGACAAGCCGGACCTGCGGATCGACCAGACGCTCGTCGACCTGGGCGACGTGTTCGAACAGACCGAGGTCCGCGCCTTCCAGGCGCCCGCCGTGAAGGGGTTGCGCGTCCCGGGAGGTGCCGAGACGACCCGGTCGGCGCTCGACGCGCTGGTCAGCCGGGCCAAGAGGCTCGGCGCCAAGGGTCTGGCGTGGTTCCGTGTCACCGAGCGCGAGGGCGCGGCGGCGCTCGACTCCCCCCTCGCACGGGTCCTCTCGGACCCCGAGCGCGACGGGCTGCTCGCGGCGACGGGCGCGATCCCAGGCGACCTCGTCCTGGCCGTGGCCGACGAGCACACGACCGCATGCACCACGCTCGGCCAGCTTCGCGTGGAGCTGTCGGCGAGGCCGGTGGGCGAGGGGCCGTACCGCTACGTCTGGGTGGTCGAGTTCCCGCTCTTCGAGGGGATCGGGGCCGACGGCCATCCGGTCCCTGCGCACCATCCCTTCACGATGCCCTACCCGGACGACTTTGACCTGATGGAGCGCGATCCGCTCTCGGTGCGCTCGCAGGCCTACGACCTCGTGCTCAACGGCTGGGAGCTCGGGTCGGGAAGCGTCAGGATCCACCGCGCCGACGTCCAGGCCCGGGTCTTCAAGGTGCTCGGGATCTCCGAGGAGGACGCGGCGTCGCGCTTCGGGTTCCTCACGGGCGCCTTTCGCTACGGCGCGCCCCCGCACGCGGGCTTCGCCTTCGGGATCGACCGGCTCGCCGCGGTGCTGGCGGGAGAGGAGAGCATCCGCGAGGTGATCGCCTTCCCGAAGACCCAGTCGGGCGCGGACCCGCTCACGGGCGCGCCGAAGCCGCTGCCCGCGTCGTCGCTCGCCGAGCTCGGGATCCGGGTGGTCGAGCGGTGACCGAGAGCGTCGGCGGGCGAGGTGCGGCCGAGTGACGGGGCTCTTCGAGGCTGCGGCGGAGGCGCGGCTGGCATCCCGGGCCCCGCTCGCCGCGCGGCTCCGGCCGCGCCGGCTCGACGAGGTGGTGGGCCAACGCCACCTCGTCGGCCCCGGCGCGCCGCTGCGGGTGCTCGTCGAGCGCGACCGCGTCGGGTCGGTGGTGCTGTGGGGACCCCCGGGGAGCGGCAAGACCACGCTCGCCCGCCTCATCGCCGAGGCGACGAGGAAGGAGATGGTCGCGCTCTCCGCGGTGACCGCCGGCGTGAAGGAGGTGCGTGAGGCCATCGAGGGGGCCCGCCGCCGCCTGGGTGAGCGGGGACTCGGGACGATCCTCTTCGTCGACGAGGTGCACCGGTTCAACAAGGCCCAGCAGGACGTCCTCTTGCCGGCGGTGGAGGACGGGGTGGTGGTCTTCATCGGCGCGACGACCGAGAACCCCTTCTTCGAGGTGAACCCGCCGCTCATGAGCCGGGCCACGCTCTGGCGGCTCGAGCCGCTCGGAGACGACGACGTGGCCCAGCTCGTCCGGCGGGGGCTCGCGGCGGAGGGTGCGGAGGCGACGGACGAGGCCCTGGGCGCGCTGGTCGGCGCTGCCGAAGGTGACGCCCGGGCCGCGCTCACCACCCTCGAGGTCGCCGTCGCCCTGGCTGCGGCGCGCTCTGACCCCGGCGCCGGGTCGGAAGCGGCGCACGGGGACCGGGGAGACCCGGACGCGGCGCCGATCGCGGTCGGGCTCGACGACGTCGTCCGGGCCCGGGCGGGGCGCCTCTACCACCAGGGCGTCGACGAGCACTACGACCAGGTCAGCGCGTTCATCAAGAGCGTCAGGGGCTCGGACCCCGACGCCGGGCTGTACTGGATGGCGCGGATGCTCGACGCCGGAGAGGACGCGCGCTTCATCGCCCGCAGGCTCGTGATCCTGGCGAGCGAGGACGTCGGCTTGGCCGATCCCCAGGCGCTCGTCGTCGCTGACGCCGCGGCACGGGCCGTCGAGATGGTCGGGCTGCCCGAGGCCGCGCTCAACCTGGCGGAAGCGGTCGTTTACCTCGCCTGCGCCCCCAAGTCGAACCGGGTGACCGTGGCGCTCGCCAAGGCGCGCGAAGACGTCCGCGGGCCGGGCCGCGCCGAGGTGCCCGCGCACCTGCGCGACAGCCACTACCGGGCCGCCGCCGGGATCGGTCACGGCGCCGGCTACCGGTACCCGCACGACGCGCCGGAAGGATGGGTGCGCCAGCAGCACCGGCCGGCGGCCCTGGAGGGCCACGTCTACTACGAGCCCTCGCGCCACGGCGCAGAGGCCGAGGTCGCGGCCCGGCTCCGGCGCCTTGGGGGCGGGGAAGAGGACGCGGCGGGCCAAGCCGGCCCAGCCGGCCCAGCCGGCACAGCCGGCCCAGCCGGCCCGGCCGGCCCAGCGGGCACAGCGGGCTGGGCCTAGAGGGGCCCAGAGGCGAGGCGCTGGAAAGGGATATGGCGTTCCTTTCCCGCTGGCGTCGGGCTGCCTCACTCCAGAGGTTCGGAGATGGTTGACCCGGGAGACCTTGCGCCGTAAGGTAGCGACGAGGCAGTCGCAATCGGTTGTTCGCAATCGGTTGTTCGCAGATGCCGCCGAGTTCGGAGTTCGAGAAGGGGGGCGAGGAAGTGTCCCGATCCGGGCGCATTGCCATCGTGCTTGGCTTGTTCGCCTGCGCGGTGTTCCTCGTCGTGTTCGCCGCGATGTCCTTCGTGGGGACCGAGCCGCAGACGGTGAGCTACCTGGGCGACGTGTCGACAGGTCACGTGCACCTGGTCTTCCAGACGGACTCGGCGGTCGGCACAGGCGCACATCCGACATGGGTCTCGTACCAGACGATGACACCGCGCACCAAGCATTGGGTGCACACGACGCTCGTCCAGCTGCCGGCCCACACGAAGATCGACGTCACCCTCTACCAGTTCGACTCGGGGAGCCCGCTGCGCAACCAGCAGTTTGGCATGGTGACCGGCACGGCCGGGGGCACGGCGAAGCTCGACGGCAAGACGTTCAAGGTCATCAACTCCTACAAGCCGCCCGGTGTCGGCCACACGTTCACGGTGCCCGCGCTGGGGTTGAGCGTGCCGCTCGAAGGCGTCGACACATCCAAGCCGGGCTTCTGCACATCGGGCCCGTGCAACCCGCGCACCCAGCTCCACCAGACGATGACGTTCTCGTTCACCACGCCGGGGCCGGGCAACTACCACTTCCAGTGCTTCATCCCCTGCGGTGCCGGCCACTACGCCGGCAACGGCGGTCCGATGCAGACCCTGGGCTACATGGGCGGCTTCCTCGAGGTGAGAGCATGAGCGACGAGTCCGGCACGACGGGTGGACCTGGCGCGGGCAGAAGCGGTTCCACCGACCAGACCCACCACTTCCGCCGGCTGATCCCGGTGTGGCTGGTGGCGTCGTTGGCGTGCGACCTGATCTGGTGGTTCGTCGCCGGCCCGCACGTCCCGCCCGGGGACATGACCAACGTCGCGCAGGGCGCGCAGTTCGACTTCAACGTCTTGTTCCTCGCCGCCGCGCCGGTCGTGCTCGGCGTGTGGATCTACATGGCTTACGCGATCTACATGTGGCGCGACTCGCGGCCGGGGGCCCCCGAGCCGGTGGGAGGGCCTGCGGCGCGGGGCAACTTCAAGGTCCAGTTCTGGTGGATCGCCATCACCACGGTGGTGGTGCTCGGCGCCTTCGTCTTCGGGACCGTCGAGCTCATCCTGCCCGCAGGCGCCGGCGGCGCGGAAGGCCCCAACCCGATCTGGAAGCCGTCGTCCACCTCCATCCTGCCCGTCCAGGTCATCGCCCAGCAGTGGAAGTTCACGTACCGCTACCCGACCTTCGGAGGCATGGAGACGAGCACACTCGTGCTGCCCGACGACACCGAGATCGCGTTCCACGTGACCTCGCTCGACGTGATCCACAGCTTCTGGGCGTACCAGATCGGGGTGAAGGCGGACGCCAACCCGCAGGTCGACGACGTCGCCTACGCGAAGACCCGCCAGACCGGCACCTTCACAGTGCGCTGCTCGGAGCTCTGCGGCATCTGGCACGGCGCCATGTACGACTACGGCAAGGTCGTCTCGAAGGACGCGTTCGAGAAGTGGGCGCTCTCCACCATGCGCAAGCAGGCCGTTGACACGAAGTACCTGCCGCCGTTCGCCTGGACCTACTCGGCGACAGCGAACGGCGCGACAGGCGTGACAGGCATCAACACAAGCGGCCAGTCGCCCTTCAGCAAGGAGGAGCACTACGGGGCCACAAAGGCTGCCCAGAAGGTCGTGCGGACGCCGTCGGCAGCGACAGTGACAACAGGCACATGATCGACGGCAGTCAGTTCGACAGCAGGCAGATGGTTCGACAGCAGGCAGATCGGCAACGGGCGCAGCGCATGACCCGCCCGCGCCAGGACCGGGACCACAGGAGGCCATACCGATGAGCGTCGACGTGCCGCCCGCAGGCGAGGCCGGGACCGTCGGAGAGGTGCGCCCCCCGATGTCGGGGACGACCAGGAGCCGCCCCGCGTGGCTCGGCCAGCACGTGGGGACCGCGCTCGTCCTCATGGTGGCGGGGTATGCCTTCGGCCACTGGATCGGCAACGTCATCGGCACCGGCCGCCCGTACATCTCCACAGCGGCCGAGAACGACATCGCGATCGTCCTCGGCCTCGTCTTCGGCGTGGTCGGCTGGCTGCTCGGCATCGGCGCGCTCAACTACCCGCTCGCCAAGCTCGTCGGGCGCGAGCCGGTGCCGAAGGAGGCGACCGACTGGACGAAGTACTTCCGCTTCAGCCTCACACACAAGGTCGTGGGCAAGCAGTACCTGATCATGGTGCTGATGTTCCTGTTCACGGGCGGCCTGCTCGCGATGGCCATCCGGACCGAGCTCCTCAATCCGACGACACACATCTACGGTCCGGGGACCTACATCTCGATCGTGGGTGAGCACGGCACGATCATGATGATGATGGCGTCGTCGCTCGTCGTCGGCCCGCTCGGCAACTACCTCGTCCCGCTCATGATCGGCTCCAGGCGCATGGCGTTCCCGCGCATCGAGGCCTTCTCCTTCTGGTTGTTCACCGCCGGGTACTTCGTGATCCTCACCGCCCTGCCGCTCGGCGGGTTCCCGACCGGATGGACCGGCTACGCGCCGCTGCAGAACCAGGCCGATGTCGGCATGGACGCCTACCTCGTCGGGTTCCTCGTGATCTCGCTCGGCATGATCCTCGCGGGGTTCAACCAGATCGCAACCGTCATCCACTACCGAGCGCCCGGGATGAGCTGGGGCCGGCTCCCGATCTTCGTATGGTCGATCCTGGTCACGAGCGTCCTCTTGTCCACCGCGACCCCGACCCTCACGGTCAGCTGCATGCTCGGGATCCTGGACCGGACGGTGCCGACCACGTTCTTCATCGACGTGCACGGCGGGAGCTCCTACCTCTGGGAGAACCTGTTCTGGTTCTTCGGCCATCCCGAGGTGTACATCATGGCGCTGCCGGGCTTCGGGATCGTCGGCGAGCTGCTGCCCGTGTTCTGCCGCAAGCCGCTCTTCGCCTACAAGGTCGGCGCGGCGGGCATGGTCGGCGTGGGGCTGCTGTCGTACTTCGTGTGGCAGCACCACCTCTTCCAGAGCGGTATCAACCCGGACATGCGGCCGCTCTTCATGCTCACCACGGAGCTCATCTCGATCCCCACCGGCTTCATCTACCTCGTCGGTCTCGGCACCATCTACAAGTCGAAGATGCGCTTCGAAGTCCCGATGCTCTTCTGCCTCGCGCTGTACTTCAACTTCCTCATCGGAGGCATCACCGGGGTGTTCCTCTCCGACGTGCCGGTGAACGTCACGGTCCACGGCGGGTTCTTCGTGCTCTCGCACTTCCACTACACGATCCTCGGCGGCCTGGTGTTCGCCTTCTTCGGCGGCGTGTACTACTGGACGCCGAAGGTGACCGGGAAGATGCTGAACAAGAAGCTCGGCCAGATCCACTTCTGGATGATGTTCGTCTTCTTCAACCTCA
>JAJYYT010000044.1 GCA_021800645.1 Actinomycetes bacterium | reverse complement strand
AAGGACCATCGCCGGCGGGCTCGTGCGCGGGCTCGGCGACGTCGACCTCGACGCCTTCGAGACCGGGCGCCGCGGGCTCTCTTCCAGACCCCCCCGCGCCACGCCCGGGGGCGGGCCGCTGCCCCGCGGCGAGGTCGACGTAGGCCCCCAGCGCGACGCCCGCGCCGGGGCCGCCGCCAGGATCGTCAGCGAAGTCGAGGGGGACCCGAAGCTCCCGGCGCTGCTCGTAGACGGCTGCGAGCTCGCGGATCGCCTGCTCGAGCTCGGGGTGCCCGGCCACGATCTCGGCGAGGTCCCGGCGTCGCAGCCGGAGCAGCCGTGCGTCGGTCATCGCCTCGAGGACCTCGCCGGCGCCCATGTCGGCGACGAGCGCAGCCTCCCCGACGAGGTCCCCGCGGCGCGCGTAGCGCGGGAAGGCGCCCTCGTTGGCGGATCGGACGACGACCCGGCCCTCTTCGACGAGGTAGAGCGCGCCTTCGGCAGTCTCGGCAGGCTCGGCCCCGCCGCCTCCGACACCTTCTGCCCCGCCGCCCGCATCCCCCGTGCCACCGATCCTCAGCCGATCGCCTGCCGCGAGCTCGACAGGCTCCAGGCGGTCGACGAGCTCCGGCAGCGCCCGCCCGGCAAGTCGTGCGAGCGGTGACGCGAGCCGGAGCAGGTCGCCGATCTCGTGGCGGCGGCGGATACGCGACAGCCCCTCCATCACGCTCGGCTGGGTCGCCGCGAGCGCGCGAACGACCGACGCGTCGAGCCGGAGCGCGCTTCCCGGGGACGCCGCACGCACCGTCGAGGTGCGGGCCCCCTCGCGAAGGAGCGCGCCTTCCCCGAAGGTGGCGCCAGGGCCGAGCGTCGCGAGAGTCACCTCGCTGCCGTCCGCGCCGTCGCGGACGACCCGGACCCGCCCGTCGGTGAGCACCCAGTAGGAGTCCGCGGGGTCGCCCTCGCGCATGAGGACCGCGCCAAACTCGAAGTCGACGGGCTCGAAGGCTTGGACTACGAGCCTCCGGACGTCCGCGGGAAGGTCTCCCAACAGCTCGATACCGAGAGAGTCGAGTGCGGTCGTGGTCGCCGGCTCAGGCACGTCTGGTCACCCAGCGGTCGATTGCCGCCTGCACGCGCTCTTGCACGCAGAGCTCGACGGCGAGGGCGGCGTCGTCGGGATGGTCCGCGCTCGGATGCCGGCGTGCTCGGACGACGGCGACGACGCCAGGGTCTTGGGATGTCCCGACGAGCACCGGGCTGTCGATCGGCGCGGAGATGGCGACGGCACGCGTGCGGGCGTCGAGGTCCTCGGCGCGTACGACCGCGTCGTCGGCCTCGACACGGGCCAGCTCGGCGACCGCGCCGAGCGGCATGGCGTCGTCCCGCATGGTCGCGACCGCCTCCCGGGCCGCGTCGAGCGTGCCGAAATCCGCCCACTCGAGCGCCACCTGCACCCATGCCGCAGCGTTCCCCGTGACCGCTCGCTCGATGTCGGCTCGCGGGACCGGCACGCTCGCGAGCTCGTCGGCGGCACGTCGCAGCGCCTCGAAGCGGCCGCGTGCGGGCGGGGGCGAGCCGCCCGTGCGCTCCGCCCACGAGGCTACGACGCGCACGAGATCCGACGCTGCCTCCTCGAGGTCCCCTGAGCAAACGACCTCGACCCACGTCGCCTGCTCGTCGACGGCCCGTGTGAGGCGCGACGGCGTCGCCGCGGCCTCGCGCCTGAGCGTCCGGTCGAGCCAGTCCACCCACTCCTCCTCGGAGATCCCCCAGTGCGCGAGCCACCGCAGGAGGTCCTCACCGGCGACCAGGTGCCGGGCACGGCGAAACTGCTGCGCCTGGGCGCGCAACCGGTCGGCTGACGGCGCGGCGACGCCGTCTGCCGCGAGGCTCGCGCCTTCTGCGGCGCGGCGAGCAGCCATCGCCCATGAGCCGTCGTCACGCATCCAACCGACCACGTCCTCCCACGTGAACTGGGTGCCGCAGGAGGCCAGCACCACCTCGTCGAGCGGCGCGCCAGGAAGGCGCACCGAGAGCGCGACCGCCAGGTCCTGCGACGCGCTCTCGTCCGGGGTCGACGACGCATCGCGCGACGCGGGGTCCCAGCCGTCCCGGTCGAGCCGGGACGTGGTCGTCTGGACGGCGGTTGCGTTGCCCGTCACCGTCGGCGCCAGGGCCGATGGCGGCGTCGCTCCACCATCAGCAGCGCTCCGCTTGCTCCCCCGACTCCGGAACGGCATCTCGTCCCTCCGCGCCCGTTCGTCGGGCGCCGACATTGCACCACAATCTGCGCGTCTGCGCGCCGGTGCGGCCGCTCGTGGCGGCCGCACCGATCGGTACTGCCCTCTGCGGCGCCTGGTGCGGCGACCGCTGGTCCCGGCTCCCTACCGCCCGCGGAAGAACTTGGCTCCCTTGGCGCCCTTCAACCCCTTGGCGCCCTTGGCGCCCTTGGCGCCCTTGGCGCCTCCGCCCTTCACGTTCTCGGCCTCTTCGTCGGTGGCCTCGAGGTCGTCGGTCAGCTCGTTGTCGATGTCCTTCGGCGTGGTCATTTCGGGTTCTCCCTTGCAGGTTTTCGGATTCTGGTGCCCTCCGGGATCGGCCCGGTGATTCAATCGTAAGGCGCTCGGATGATCCCGTCTATCACCTCGCTGACACAGTCGAAGAGCTCGTGGTGACGGAGCGCCCACCGCATCCCACCGCCTCGATCGGCCACGACGCGCCGGTGCGGCCGCTCAAGGCGGCCGCACCGATCGGTACTGCCTCTGCGGCGCCTGGAGCGGCGGCCGCTGGTCCCGGCTCCCTACCGCCGACGGAAGAACTCCAACTTGGCACCCTTTGCTCCCTTGGCACCCTTTGCTCCCTTGGCACCCTTCAAGCCCTTGGCGCCTCCGCCCTTCACGTCCTCGGCCTCTTCGTCGGTGGCCTCGAGGTCGTCGGCAAGTTCGCTCTTGATCTTCTCGGACATTTCAGCTCCCCCTCTACTCACTTTCGAGATCTTGTGGGACCGGGATCTTCCCGGCAGGATCATCGTATTCCCGGCTCGGAATTTGGTCTATCAGCTCGCTGACACTGCGCACGACTCCGAGCTGACACACCTGGAGAGCTCCTTTGGGCTGAGATGTCGAAGGGCCGCAACGCTCAACAGGCGGACACGGCAGGCCGCCCTGGGGAGCGGGTTCGCCAGAGGCCTAGAGCAAGCCCGAAAGAGGTAGGCCCAGATGGGCTCACGGGCCCAGGCAGCATCCGTGCAGCCTCGGCGGGCCGGTGCGGCCACGGCAGCACTGGCGGGCCGGTGCGGGCCACGGCAGCCCAGGCGGGCCTGTGCGCAACGGCTCGACGAGCGCGGGCGAGACTTTTCAAAGTCCGCCGCGCCGTGTCGGATCCTGATCGATCAGCTCGTGATCGAGGCTGGTCGGCTGCACGCGGCAGCCAGACCAGCTGTGGGGGTTGCTCCGGTCGGCGTCGAGCGGCTCCCGGGACCGGATCGCTTTCGACGTCCGGACAGCCCGCGACGTCCGGACAACCCGCATCGCCCGCGGCGTCCGGATCGCCCGGATCCCCTGCGGCGCGCGAGTCCCTAACGGCGCTTGAAGAAGGACAGCTTCTCGGTTTTCTTCGCCGCGAGAAACTTCTCCGCCTTCGCTGCGCCGCCCTTGACGCTCTCGGCGTCCTCCTCGGTGGCCTCGAGGTCACCCACGAGCTCGCCCTTGATGTCCTTGGCTGTCGTCATGCCTTCTCCCCCTGCTCTCCAAGATGGGTTCCCGGGACCGCCCCGGCGCCAACATGGTACGGCCGGGCGGTACACCGGTCTATCAGCGGCGTTGCACGACGGATGTCGTCCACCTGACACTCCCGCGCCTGTGCGAGCGGCGAGGACGTCTCGTCCCTATCTCGACATAACTCTTCTCTCGGCCTGTCTCGAGCTCGCGGTGCCTATCTCTCGGCCTGTCTCGATCTCTCGGCCTGTCTCGAGCTCGCGATGCCTATCTATCGGCGCGCCTCTGGAGAGCGTCGGGGTCGACCAGCTCGACCCGGCCGCGTCCGACCCGGACCCACCCCCGCTCCTCTACCTGGCGGAGCACCTTGTTGGTGGTGGGACGGGTCGTGCCGGCGAGCCCAGCCAGGTCCTCCTGGGTGAGCGGGACGACACAGCCGGGGACCGGACCGTCCCACAACCTGGAGGCGTCGAGGAGCCGTCGCAGCACCCGGGTCTCTACCGGCGTGTACATCGCCTCGACGAGCGACTCCGAGAGACGGCGCACCTGATCTCCGAGCGCCTTGAGCAGAATCTCGTTGACCGCGGGAAAGCGGCGGCGGAGGTCTGTGAACTCGTCCTTGCGCACCGACAGGGTCTCGGCGCGCTCGAGGGCAACGATGCCCGCGCTGCGCTGAGGGCGAGACCCGTCGAGGAGCGCGAGGATGCCGAAGTAGTCGCCCGGACCGATGAGTGCCAGCATCGCCGTGGCTCCAAGCGAGGTCTCAACCCGCACACAGAACCGTCCGGTCGCCACGAAGTGCAAGGTGTCCCCCGGATCGCCTCCGTGGAAGACCACCTCACCCTTGTCGAAGCGCCGGCGGCGCGCAACCGAGAGGAAGTGCCGACGGTCCTCCTCGGGAACCATTTCAAGGAGCGGCCAGTCCACGACAGAAGTGTGGCACCCCGAGAAAGGGCGCGCTCGGACGCCCCGAGGGGTTCGAGACCAGAAAACGGGAGCGTGCCGGCCCACTGCGTGGGGAAAGGGACTGGCAGGTTGCTGGCGGCGCCTCGCCCGCGAACGGTAAGCGGCCTACTCCTGGCGGTGCTTGCGGCGGGGCTTGAGGGCGAACCACCAGATGCTCGCCATCGTGCCGAGCGCGGCGAGCGCTGCCATCGGCTTCAAGAGCTTCCGCTTCGCCACGAGCCAACCCTACCGGACCGCGCGACCAGAGCCGCAAGCGCCTTCGGCCCGATGGTGCCCTCGGCCCGATGGTGCCCTCGGCCCGATGGTGCCCTCGGCCCGATGGTGCCCTCTCGCCCAGTTGCCCTCTCGCCCGGTGCCCTCCGGCCCGGCGCCATCCGCATGCAGTCCAGGTCGAAGGCACGCACCGGGCTATATTCGGCCGCAGTCGGCTCGGCCGCTCGGTCTGCCGGGAAAGAAAGGGGGGGTCGATGGGACGGCTCCGAAGGCGGCTGGGTGTGGGTGCGGCCGGGATGGTGCTCGCGGCAGGCGGCCTCGTGGTGGCGGGCACCGCGGGGGTTGCCGGCGCAGTTGTCACCGGTGCCGGTGCGGCGGCAGCGCCCGCGCATGCGGCAAGCGGGGGGCTCGTGGTGCACCCTGGGGTCCGCGAGCTGGGGTTCGTCGCCTCGACACAGCCGCCCAGCGAGCTGTACTGCACGGCCAACTACGGCATCCTCTGCTACGGCGCGCCGCAGATCGAGACCGCGTACAACGAGCAGCCGCTCTTCCGAGAGGGGCTGACCGGGCGCGGCGAGACGATCGTCATCGTCGACTCCCTGGGCGCCCCGGCGATCCGCCAGGACCTCGCCGTGTTCGACCGGTCCTACGGGCTCGCCCCTCCGCCGCGCTTCTCGATCCTCAAGTACGGCGCGGTGCCCGCGTACACACCCTCCAACCCAACAGCGACAGGCTGGGCAGAGGAGACGACGCTCGACGTCGAGTGGTCGCACGCGATGGCGCCGGGCGCCAACATCCTGCTCGTCGAGACCGCGACGCCCGAGACGGTGGGCACGACAGGCTTCCCCACAATCGTCAATGCCGAGAACTACGTGATCAACCATCACCTCGGCTCGGTGATCAGCCAGAGCTTCGGGGCAGGCGAGACGACCTTCAAGTCCCCTGCCACAATCCTCGGCCTCCGCAGCTCCTTCGAGAACGCCTACCGCAACGGGATCACGGTCCTCGCAGCCGCGGGAGACTCGGGCGCCGCTGAGGAGCAGACAGTCACAGGAGCGCATTACTTCCCGTTCCCCGAGGCCGGCTGGCCCGCCTCGGACCCGCTCGTGACCGCGGTCGGCGGCACGCGGCTGACGCTCAACACACGAGGCCGGCCCACTGCGCCGACCCAGGTATGGAACGACACCACACTGTTCGGCAGTCCTGCCGCCTCCGCAGGCGGCCTCTCCATGGTGTTCACCCGACCCTCGTACCAGAACGGCGTGGCGGGGGTGGTCGGCAACCGTCGCGGGGTGCCCGACATCTCCATGAGCGCCTCGGTGTCCGGAGCGGTCAACATCTACATCAGCGGCCTTCCCTTCGGCGCGGGGTGGGCCTCCATCGGGGGGACCAGTGAGGCAACGCCCCTCTTCGCTGGCATCGTGGCGATCGCCTATCAGCTCAACACACATCATGCGCTGGGCATGATCGACCCCGCGCTCTACGCGATGAAGGCCGCGCACGACCCCGGGATCGTGCCCGTGACGACAGGCAACAACTCGGTCTGGTTCACAACATCGGGACACCGGGTCACAGTCCCGGGGTACTCGGCAGCCCCGGGGTACAACCTCGCGGTAGGGCTCGGCACGGTGACAGCCCCGATGTTCGTCCGTGAGCTGGTCCAGACCGTCCACCGCGTGGGCACCGCCGTCTCGTACGGCTCCTCCGCGACCTTCCTGCCGCACGCGTAGGAGCCCGCCGGACCGAGCAAGCCGGACCGAGCAAGCCGCGCCCCCGCGCGTCAGTCCGCGCGACGCGCGTGCAAGGCCCGGTACGCGGGCGCCAGCATGCGGAGCCGGTCCGGTAGCGGCTCGGTCAGCATGCGCAGCGCGGCGAGCATCGCCACGTAGCGCGCCTGGTCGACCGGCGTCCAGCGCACCTGCCAGAGGCGGCGGACCGCCTCGGGGAAGGCGCCGAAGACCAGCGTCCTCGTCGGGCCCGCGAGCGCGAGGCCAAGGGCCGCGCGCACGGGCCGGGGAACCGGCAGCGCGCGGAGGTGGTCGCCTGCGAGGAGGGCCTCGCGGAGCTGCGCAGTGCCGGGGTTGGGCCGGAGCATCGAGCTCACGCCGTCGTCGACGTACGCGCGCAGCCCGCAGAGGTCCGGGGGCATGTCTCGCTCCCTCACCCCGTAGAGGATCCCGATGGCGCGCGTGTCCGCGTAGAAGGCCTCGAGCTCTCGCCGCGCCAGAGGGCCGCACATGACGTCGAGCGCGTAGATCAGTGCCTCTGCCGTCGTGAGGTGCACCCAGGTCCACACGTCGCGGTCCCACGCGCGGTAAGGGCGGCCGTCGTAGCCAACCCCGGCGATCCCGCGGTGCAGCTCGTGGAGCTCGGCCGCCGTGCCCGCCCGGTCCTCGCCGAAGACGAGCCGCAGCGCGTAGCGAGTCGTCGCCGCGGCCCGTCCCCATGGGTCCTCGAACACCGTCGAGTGCTCGACGAGCGCTCGGGCGACGGTCGGGTGGCTCCCTTGCAGCCCGATCGCCCGGGCGTAGAAGGGGACGAAGACCCGCCACTGGGCCACCTGGCGCGAGAGCGGCCTCTGCGTGGCTTGCAGCGGCCTCTGGTCCGCGCCCCCGGCACCACCCATGCGGTCCGCGCCCCCGGCACCACCCATGCCGCCCGTGCCACCCGTGCCACCCATGCGGTCCGCGCCCCCGGCACCACCCACAGGCCCTGACCCGCCTACACCTTCTCGAGCCAGGCCCGCACCCCGTCTGGGCCATCGACGTCGAGCGCGACCGCCTCGCCGGGTCCTGGTCCTTCGGCCACGGCGAGGGCGAGCACCTCTTGGGCGATGTCCTCGAAGAGCGCCGGGTCGACCCCGGAGAGCCACAGCCGGATCCTGTCGGACACCTCGAGGCCCCGCTCCTTGCGCAGCTCTTGGAGCTGGCGGACGAGCTCGCGCACGAGCCCGCGCCGGGAGAGGTCGTCGTCCAGGGCGAGATCGAGCGCGACCACGGCGCTCCCCTCCCGGGAGACCGCGAAGCCGGCCTGTCCCCGGACACGGACCTGGACCTCGTCTGGCCCGAGGGCGACGGGTCCGCTCGACAGCTCGACGGTGACCTGGCCGCCGCCGTCGAGCGCGGCAGCTGCCTTCGTGGCGTCCAGCGCGCCGAGCGCGCCGCGCACCTCCTTCACCGCCTCGCCGAGGCGGGGGCCGAGGATCCGGAAGTTCGGCACGAGCTCCAAGCTGACCGCCCCGCCCAGCTCGTCGACCTCGACGACCTCGTCGACATTGAGCTCGTCGGCGACGATGTCGGCGAGCACGCCGGGCGAACCGGGGGCGAGGAAGACGAGCGCCCGGGAGAGCGGCTGGCGGACCTTCACCCCCGCCTCGCTGCGCGCGGCCCGTCCGAGCGAGGAGAGCTGCATCGCAAGGGCCATCTGCGCCTCGAGATCGGGGTCGATCGCCGTCTCGTCGAAAGTGGGCCACCGTTGGAGGTGGACGGAGTCGTCGTCTGCGGCCGCGAGGTCGAGCTCGCGCCACAACCGGTCCGCCACGAACGGGCAGAACGGCGCCAGCATGAGGCAGACGGCGACGAGCGCCTCGTAGAGGGTGGCCTGTGCGGCGAGCGCGTCGGACGGCGGGGCGTCGGGGTCCGTGCGCCAGAACCGCCGCCGGCTCCGCCGGACGTACCAATTCGACAGGTCGTCGACGAGCCGGTCGAGCGCGCTCGCAGCGGCCAGCGGCTCGTAGTCGTCGAGCGCGGAGGTGACCGCCGAGATCGTCGACATCACCCGTGACCTCGCCCACCGGTCGAGCGCGCCGCGCGAGGACGGCGGGGGGACCTGGGCGTCGCCCGGATCAAACGCGTTGAGCGCCGCGTAGGTCGAAAAGAAGCTCGACGTGTGCCAGAGCGTGAGGAGCATCTCGCGCATGGACGTGTCGATGGCGCGCGTGCTCACCCGCGTCGCGGTCCACGGAGAGCCCTGGGAGAACATCCACCAGCGGAGCGGGTCCGCGCCGCGGCTCACGACGAGCTCCCAGGGGTCGACGACGTTGCCGAGCGACTTGGACATCTTGCGGCCGTCGGCGTCCACGAGGAGCCCGAGGACCATCACGTGGCGGTAGGGCGCCTTCCCGAAGACGAGGTCGTTGACGGCGAGCAGCGAGTAGAACCAGCCGCGGGTCTGGTCGATGCCTTCGACGATGAAGTCGGCCGGGAACTGCATCGCCTCCTTCGACCCGCGCACATGGGGGTAGCCCACCTGCGCGGCGGGCATCGACCCCGAGTCGAACCACGCGTCGATCACCGGTTCGACGCGCCGCGCGTCGGAGACCGGGAGCTCGGACGCGACGGAGCCGATCGCCGCGCCCGCCGCCGCCTCCGCCCCGGCGATCGACGCGCACACCGGGCAGGGGAAGACCACCTCGTCGATGGCGGGCCGGTGCGGGTCGACCGAAGAGAGGTCCCGACCGGCCAGCTCGGCGAGCTCGGCCATCGAACAGACGCAGGTGACGTGGCCTTCCTCGCAGCGCCAGATCGGCAGCGGCGTGCCCCAGTAGCGGTCGCGCGACAGCGCCCAGTCGACGTTGTTCGCCAGCCACTCGCCGAACCGTCCGTCCTTGATGTAGGCCGGATGCCAGTCGACCTTCTGGTTGGCCGCGATGAGGTCGGCCTTGCGCGACGAGGTCGCGACGTACCAGCTCGGCTTCCCCCAGTAGATGAGCGCGGTGCCGCACCGCCAGCAGTGCGGATAGGTGTGCGTGTAGAAGTGCCGGCGCAAGAGGAGCCCGCGGGGCTCGAGCGCGTCGTTGACCAAGTCGTTGGTCTCACGGACCGGGCGTCCTGCGAACGGCTCGCCCGCGGCCGCCGTGAACCTGCCGTCGGGACCGACCGGGTTGAGCGTCGGGAGCCCCTGGAGCCTGCCGACCTCGCGGTCGATCTCCCCGAACGCCGGCGCCAGGTGCACGAGCCCGGTGCCCTCGTCGGTGGTCACGAAGTCGGCGAGCACCACGCGCCAGCCCCGCGCGGCGTCCTCGCTCGAGACAAAGACCGCGTCGAACGGCCGCTCGTAGCGCAGGCCCTCGAGGTCGCGCCCGCGCACGTGGCGCGTCGCCCGGGAGCGCGCGCCGTCGCCCAGCACCTCGTCGGCGAGGTCCGCGGCCAGGATCATCTGGTCGACCACCACGTAGTCGAGGTCCGGGTGGGCCGCGATCCCCGTGTTGGAAAGGAGCGTCCAGGGCGTCGTGGTCCACACGAGGAGCCACTTGGCGTCGCCCACGACCGCGGGGTCGGGATCGACGATCCGGAGCTTCACGTACGCCGACTCGTCCTCCTCGTCGGTGTACACCTCGGGCTGGCCCAGCTCGTGGCTCGAGAGCGCGGTCCCACAACGCGGGCAGTAGGGCACGACCTTCAGGTCCTCGTAGAGGAGTGTCTTGTCGAAGAGCTGCTTCAGGTACCACCAGACCGACTCGATGTAGGTCCGGTCGAAGGTCCAGTAGGCGTGGTCGAGGTCGGTCCAGTAGCCGATGCGCTCGGTGAGCGTGTTCCACTCCTTCACGTAGCCGAGCACCGACTCCCGGCACAGCCGGACAAACTCGGCGATCCCGACTTCCTCTTCGATCTGGCGCTTGCTGTTGATGCCGAGGCGCTTCTCGACCTCGACCTCGACGGGGAGCCCGTGGGTGTCCCAGCCGGCGCGGCGCTCCACGAGGAACCCGCGCAT
>JAJYYT010000043.1 GCA_021800645.1 Actinomycetes bacterium | reverse complement strand
TCGAGCACCCGGTGGACGAGCGTGCCCTTCGTCGCGTGCGCGGACGGCTGCTCGGGGAGCCGGTCGATGGCCCGCAGCCGGAAGGCGAGCGGGCAGTCCGTGAACGACGTCACCCGCGTCGGGGAGAGCGACCTCGGCAGCGTGAGCGTCATCGTCGCCAACACTACGCGGGGGTGCCATCATCGGTATCGATGCCCGAGCCCACCCCGCCTGCGTCGTCCCCTCCGCACCTGGAGCGCTCCGGTGCATGGTCTGGGGTGCGCACCGGAGATCCGGTGGAGATCTCGGGAGCCCGTGCCCGGTCGGCGTCGTGGTCGTTCATCGCACACGTGCGCAACGTGCGGACCGGCGAGGAGTGGGTTGAGGTCGTGGGCGGGAAGCCGGGCAGCCGAGCGGTCCGCTCGTTCCGGCCCGACCAGGTCTTCGCCCCGGGTCCCCGCCCGAGGCGCCCGGGCGGGCGATCGGCGCCCCGCCTGCCGCTGTCGGACGCGCCCCGACTGCCGCTGTGAACCCGGTCCACGCGCAGGCGGCTCCTACACTGCGCCAATGTCCCGCCACGCCCGCCACGCCCGCCACGCCCGCGACGCGGATCATGTCCGGGGCACGGCTGCAGCCGGCGGCGAAGGCGGCGGCGAAGGCGGTGGCGAGGTCAGCGCCCCCGCCGTGGCGCTCGTGCGCCGCAGCCGAGAGCGAGCCGTCGCAACGCTGGCTCTCGATTCCCCCTCCAACCGCAACGCGCTCTCTCGCCGGCTGCTCAGCGAGCTCGCAGCCGCGCTCGAAGAAGCCCGCGACGATCCCGAGGTGCGCGTCGTCGTCCTGACGGGGAGCGGGTCCACGTTCTGCTCGGGCGTCGACCTCGCCGAGCGGCTCCGACCTCCGCCGGGGGATCCGCCGGTGAGCCTTCCAGACGTCCTGACCGCGATCGTCTCGATGCCCCAACCGGTCATCGCGCGGGTGAACGGGCACGTGCGCGCGGGAGGCATGGGTCTCGTCTGCGCCTGCGACCTCGCGGTCGCACCCGCACACGCCACGTTCAGCTTCAGCGAGGTGCGAGTCGGCGTCGCGCCCGCGGTGATCGCGGTGCCTGCGCTGCGCCGTATGAGCCGGCGAGCGTTCGACCGCTACGCGCTCACCGGTGATGTCTTCGAGGCGCCGGCGGCCGTGACGGCAGGTGTCCTCACCGCCGCGGTGACGGACGTCGCCGAGCTGGACCGGTGGGTGACCGACGTCGTGGGCTCGATCCTTCGGTCTGCCCCGAGCGCGGTTCGCGCGACGAAGGGCCTGCCAGACCTCGTGGCACGACCCTGGGCGGAGGCTCTCGACGCCGCGACCGAGCTGTCCGAGCGCCTGTTCAAGTCGCCGGCTGCGACCGAGGGGATGGCGGCGTTCTTGGAGAAACGGCCGCCCTCATGGGTCGAGGAGCTCCCGCGGGGGTAGCGGGCTGCCCCGGAACGCCACCAGCTCCGCCCGGCCGACGTCACGCGCGCGCAGGGAGCGGGGACGCGCTGGTCCCGGGAACGGGACCTGGTCTCAGGCGGTCACATGGCCGGCGCTTCGGACGCTGTGAAGGTCGGCGCGCGAGACGACGGTGACGCTCCCACGCTCTCGCCCGTGGTGGACCTGTCCCGCATCCGCGCCCCATCCGTGCCGCATCCGTGCCGCATCCGTGCCGCATCCGTGCCGCATCCGCGCCGCTATGGTCGGATCGTCGGTCTGGCTGCGCGTGAGCGTGGTGGTCAGGCTGGGTAATTGACCGATGCAACATTGTCGGACAGCGGGCTCGGCACGGGTGCCGGCACGACGATGCGGCCCGGGTCGCGCCCGTGATGTCGAGGAAGGGGATCACGCCCGTGCGCATCCTGCTGGTCCATCCGAGCGCACTGATGTACTCGGAGCTGTACCTCCGTCTCGAGCCGCTCGGCCTCGAGCGGGTCGCGTCGGCGCTCCGGTCCGAGGGGCACGAGGTCCGTATGGTCGACCTCCAGGTCTACGGGCACCGCGACTACTTCGGCGTCCTCGAGGACTTCCGCCCGGACGCGGTCGGGATGAGCCTCAACTACCTCGCCAACGTCCCCGAGGTGGTGGACCTGGCAAAGGTCACCAAGGCCGTGTCGCCGCGCACGAAGATCTTCGTCGGCGGCCACAGCGTGTCGTTCATCGCCGATCGCGTGCTCGAGCACGCTGAGGGAGCGATCGACGCGGTGTTGCGCGGCGAAGGCGAGTCGGGCGCCCCCGCGCTGGTCCAGGCGCTCCGGGACGGTGGGCTCGAGAAGGTGCCAGGCGCTGTCGGGCCTGGCACGTCCGGTCCGACCCCGGAGACCGTCCACAGCCTCGACACCTCGTTGCCCGCACGCGACATCGGTGGCCGCCGGCGCAAGTACTTCATCGGGGTGCTCGACCCGTGCGCGTCCGTCGAGTTCTCCCGCGGCTGTCCGTGGGACTGCTCCTTCTGCAGCGCCTGGACCTTCTACGGCCGCAGCTACCGGCAGGTGTCCCCCGAAGCCGCTGCCGAGGACCTGGCGCAGATCCCCGAGCCCGGGGTCTTCTTGGTCGACGACGTCGCCTTCATCAAGCCGGAGCACGGGATGGCGATCGGGCGCGAGGTCGAGCGACGGCGGATCAAGAAGGAGTACTACCTCGAGACCCGCACCGATGTCCTCGTGCGGCAGCCTGAGGTCTTCGCGTACTGGAAGCGGCTCGGGCTCAACTACATGTTCCTCGGGATCGAAGCGATCGACGAAGAAGGATTGAAGGCGTTCCGAAAGCGGAGCAGCACCGACGTGAACGCCCGCGCTCTCCAGGTGGCGCGTGAGCTCGGGCTCTCCGTGGCGGTGAACTTGATCGTCGATCCCGGCTGGGACGAGAAACGGTTCGCGACGGTGCGAGAGTGGGCGATGTCGGTTCCCGAGATCGTCCATCTCACCGTCCAGACGCCCTACCCGGGGACCGAGACCTGGCACAGCGAGTCGCGCAAGCTGACCACGCGCGACTACCGGCTCTTCGACATCCAGCACGCGGTGCTGCCGACCAAGCTGCCACTGCCCAAGTTCTACGAGGAGCTCGTGAAGACCCAGTCCATCCTGGCGCGCAAGCACCTCGGGGTGGCTGCGCTCGCGAAGACCGCAGGGATCGTGGCGCGGCACCTGGCGCACGGCCAGACCAACTTCTTGAAGATGATCTGGAACTTCAGCCGCGTCTACAACCCCGATCGCCAGCTCGCGGACCATCGGCGCGAGGTTCGTTACGAGCTCCCCGAGCCGCCGTCATCGCCGGTGAAGGCGCCGGACCGTGGTTCGCTCTACGTCCACATCCCGGTTCGCCTCCGAAAGGCCGCCGCCGCGCCCGGAGACGGGATGTCGGGCGGGATCGAGCAGAGCAACTAACTTGCTCGGCGTGTCCGACTACGTGATCCCAGAGCCAGAGCCGAAGGAGATCGACGAGAAGCTCTCGATCGAGCTGCGGCACTTGGCCGAGAACGCCGTCCTACGCGGCCATCCTTCGGGGGAGGAGCGATGTGACAACTGCCGCTACTACCTCGAGCCGTACAACGATCTCTCCTACTGCTGGCACCCGAAGCTGCGCATCTTGGTCGGCGGGAGCTGGTGGTGCCAGTGGTGGGAGGCGAACCCCGAAGAGTCCTAGCGCCTAGCCCCGCCTAGCCGCCTCACCGGGCGCGTTCCACTCCGCCGAAGGCGAGTTGTCGCAAGGCGAGTTGTCGCAAGGCGAGTTGTCGCAAGGCGAGTTGTCGCAAGGAGAGAGTCGCAGCGAAAGAACGCAAGGACGGACCTCGGCTGCCGCGTGACGGCGGCGCTCGACCCGTCGAGATCGTCCACGAGGAGCGCGTCGGGGCCCGACGCATCAGTGGTCGAAGTCCACAGCGGTCGTGTTGGCGCCTGAGAGGACCACCGCGACAGCCTCTCCGGGTGCCGGCCGGTAGGCGCCCGAGACGAGCGCGCCGAGCGCGGCGCAGCCTCCGGGCTCGAGGACGAGGCGGAGCCGGTCCCACAGGAGCCGCTGGGTGGCGGAGATCGTCGTGTCGTCGATCAGCACGGTGCCGCTCCCGAGGCGCGCGGCAACCCCGTAGGTGTGCACCCCGACACGACGCGGCGCGAGCGAGTCGATAGCGACGCTCCCGACCGGCGCGTCCACCGGCTCACCGGCCCTCAGCGCCTCGGTGAGCGTCGGAGCGCCTTCGGGTTCCACGCCGACGACCCTCGCCGCGCCGTCGTAGCCCGCACAGAGCCCCGCCAACAGGCCGCCCCCGCCGACGCCGGCGAGCACCGTCTCGACGTCGGGCTCTTGGGCTTGGAGCTCGAGCGCGATCGATCCTGCGCCGAGGATCGTCGCAACCGAGTCGAAGGCCGGGACGTCGAGCGCGCCACTTCCCTCCTGCCAGCGCGCGGCCGCCTTGCGCGCGTCGTCGTAGGAGGCGCCGACGACCACGAGGTGCGCGCCGTAGGCCTCGATGCGGGTGAGCTTGGCGGAGGAGGAGACCTCGGGCACGAAGACCGTCGCAGGCACGCCAAGTGCCGCCGCTGCGTAGGCGACGGCCGCCCCGTGGTTGCCCCCCGACGCGGCGACGACCCCCGCAGCCGGGACGTCGCGCAAGACCAGGTTGGCGAAGGCGCCTCGAGCCTTGAAGGAGCCCGAGTGCTGGAGGTGCTCGAGCTTCAGGACGAGCGGGCCGGGGGAGAGGCCCAGCTCTGCCCGGTCGATGCGGATCGTGGGGGTCGTGCGGACGTGCGACCGGATCGCAGGAAGCACGCGGGCGACCTCGTCGTACCCGATCGCGTCGTCGTCGACTGTCGTCAGCGAGCGAAGCGCGGGCGTCGCGGCGTGGGGCAGCGGCGCAGGCATCGGTGCAGGCATCGGTGCAGGCATCGGTGCATGCTACGCACCGCCGTCTGCTCCCGCACGATGCCGGCCGGCTTCTTCCACCTCGTCGGCATAGCCAAGGGCGACCGCGTCGGCGGGCTCGAGGTAGCGGGACGCCTGCCAGTCCGACTCGACGGCCGCCTTGTCGCGTCCCGTGCACCGGGCGATCCATGCGAAGAACCGCTCACGTTGAGCCGCCTGCGCGGCAAGGGTGCGCTCGATCTCGGCAGCGCGACCGGCGACCGCCCCGTCGGGCTCTCGCAGGTGCAACCTGGCGTGCAGGGCGAGGGTGCGGTGACGACCGATCGCGAGCACGCCAACGGCGGCTCCGGCGATGGTCCCACCGGCGGTCACGTCCACGGGCACGCCGAGGACGCCGACCACGTCCATGAGCACCAGTGCGTGGTCGATCGGTCCGTCCGCGGCGATGAGCCGCAGGACGACGCGGTTGTCGCCCGAGGCGTCGAGCATCATGAGGGTCGCCGCCGTCTCCGCGACGAGATCTTCGTCGAGGAGACCGTGCACCAGCACGACCCGCCGGGACAGGAGCTCGCGGCGGAGCTCGTCGGAGAGCGCGCCACCGACCTTCGGGTCTCGACCCGCCACCGGGTCTCCGCCCCCCACGTCGGCACCGGGACCGTGCAGGGGACCGGGGAACGTCAACGCCGACACCGTGCGGCTGCCGGCCGACGACCGGGATCGCCGCAGCCTGCAACCTGGTCGCCGCCCCCGCTGCCCGGTTGGCCAGCCGGCGCCGGCACGTCCAGCGACCAGTGGACCACGTGACCGACCGCAGCGGCGTAGCGCTCGATCGTAGAGAGCCGCACGTCGGAGCCGCCGGACTCGACGCGGGCGACCGCCGATTGCGAGGTGCCCATCCGGGCCGCGACCTGGGTCTGGGTGAGCCCGAGCGACACGCGCCGCGCGAGGAGGTCCTCGGCGAGCGCCCGGCGCCTGGACGCCATCTCCTTGAAGCCCGGCAGGACGGGGTCGTGGCGGCGCTCTGCGGTCGGCGACATCGCGCCTATGATATCTCGAACTCGAGATATCCTGACGTCAGCTCAGGCCCGTGGCGGTGTCAGGTCCGAGCTTCCGCACGGAGACGGTGATCACGGGCGCCACGACGGGGATGGCACGAGCGTGGCGATCGGCGAGCCGGACATGAAGTCGAAGCACGGCAGAGGGAGCGCTCACTGCGCGCGGCGGGCGGGAACTGCGACGACGTCGAGGTCCGTGGCGGCGGCCACCTCGCCTGGGAACTGCGCCCGCGCCTCTTCGAGGAGACGCGTGACGTCGGGATAGCGCTGAGAGAAGTGGGTGAGGAGCAGTCGATGGGCCCCGGCTTGCGCAGCGAGGCGGCCGGCTTCCGTAGCAGTGAGGTGACCGTACGCGGCGGCAAGGTGCGACTCGGAAGAGGCGAACGTCGACTCGCAGACGAGCAGATCTGCGCCATCTGCGAGCGCCAGCGCGCCGTCGCACCAGGCGGTGTCCATCACGAACGCGAACACCTGCCCACGGCGTTGCTCGCTCACCTCTTCGAGCGCGACGACCCGCTCGCCGACGGTGATCTTCCCCTCGCGCTGAAGCCGGCCCACTTCGCCCCCGCTGATGCCGGCCTCGGCCAGTCGGTCGGGGAGCATCCTGCGGCCCGGATGCTCTTCCAGTCTCCACCCGACGGCGTCCACCGGGTGTCGGAGAGGCGCAGCCCTGAGCGTCCACGTGCCGGTGTCGTCTACCTTGACGGGCATGGCCGCAGAACGGCTCACGTCGACGGCGAGGAGCCGGAGCTCGAGGTGGTCGTCGAAGATGGAGGCACTCCGGAGGCGTTGGAAGTAGAGCTCGCCCGAGGCGGGGTACGCGACGCTCGCCCTCTTGCGCACGCCGTCGAGCGACATGCGCTGCAGGACGCCGGGAAGCCCGAGGCAGTGGTCCCCGTGGAAGTGGGTGATGCAGATCGTCGTCACCGCCGACGACGGAACGCCCGCAAAGAGCATCTGTCGCTGGGTACCCTCTCCGGGGTCGAAGAGCACACCGCTTTCGTCCCAGCGCAGGAAGTACCCGTTGTGGTTCCTCGTGCGCGTCGGCACCTGGCTCGCCGAGCCGAGGACGACGAGCTCGCGCGCGGCCACCTAAGGGCGTCGATAGACGCTCACGTGCCGCGTGGCGCGGGCGTGGAACGGCGTTCGGTCGTGCCACGCGGCCCGCTCCTCGGGCCCGAGTCCCGAGAGGTGGGCCATCACGTAGAGCTCGGGTGGCCAGCAGTCGCGGATGCGTACCGGGTCGAGGGTTGTCGCCTGCTCCGTGACGTACAGGTGGTGCCCTTCGACGACCTGGGCGCCATGCTCCCCAGCTGGTCCTCTTGGCTCGTGAGGGCCAAGAACGTGGTGAACACGACGTGCACGTGGGCGAACGGCCCCTCGCGGGCCACGTCGGCGAAGTCGCCGGTCGTGACGGGGATGGCCGTTCCCGCGGCTTCGAGCGGGCTCTTCGAGCATCCGGCTCGAAGCGTCGATGCCCTTCACGTCCACACCTCGCTCGGCCAGTGGTCTCGCGACCCGCCCGGTGCCAATGCTGAGCTCGAGCGCCCGACCGTCACGAGCAAGCGGTGCAAGGAACTCCACGGCATCGGCCGTGTCCAGGCGGGCTCCGTACCATGTGTCATAGACGTCGGCGATGCGGCCGCACGTCGAGGGACCGTATTCGTCCATGCCCCAGTGAAGCACGTGCAGGTCCCGCCGCCCGGCTCCACGGCGCGGTCACCCGGCGCGTAAGGTCGCCGAATGGAGGTCCGAGCTGTCAGGCCAGAGGAATACGAGATGGCGGGTGAGCTCGTCGTCGCCGCGTACCGCGCGCTTCCGGGCGCGCACCTCTCGGACGACTACGCGGCGCTGCTCGCCGACGTGGCGCGGCGCGCCGGCGAGGCAGAGGTGCTGGTGGCGGCGGACGCCCCGGATCCGGTGGGCGCCGAAGAGGTGCTCGGTTGCGTCACGTTCGTCGGCGATCACCTGTCCCCGTGGTCCGAGTTGCTCGAAGCCGGCGAAGCCGGTATCAGGATGCTGGCGGTCCGACCGGACGCGCAACGGCGGGGGATCGGGCGCTCACTCGTGGGCGCGTGCGCCGCACGCGCCCGGGCGCTCGGGCGCACTGCACTGATGCTGCACACGACGCCGTGGATGGTCGCGGCTCACCGTCTGTACGAGGACGCCGGCTTCGTCCGGTTTCCCGCCCGAGACTGGACGCCGGTTCCCGACGTCCCGCTGCTCGCGTACCGTCTCGACCTCGGTCGTCCTCGGAGCTGACGCCGGGGCCGCCTCCTCCAGCCAGGCAACGCCGGATGCCGCTGCGCCGGGGGCCGCGGGGAGGCCAGGCACGCTCGTGCAAGCTCTTGCACGGCGGCCGAAATCGCTGCCATCAGGAGCTCACGGGCGTCGGGTGTCCTCGCGGGAGCCGGCAAGCCTCCAAGCCCCGGGCAGGAGCACGGCGGCCACTGCCGCCTTGATGGCGTCACCCGCGAGGAACGGGGTCAGGCCGAGGTCGATCGCCTTCCCCGGTCCGACGTGCAGGTCGAGTGCGAGCCACAGCACCCCGACGCCGTACATCACGACTTCGCCCGCCGCCATGGCGGGGATCGACCGGACAACGGAACGGTCGGCACCTCGCTCGGCCAGCCAGCCGCACAGAGCGGCACACAGCACGAAGCCGACGATGTAGCCGAATGACGCCCCGATGTAGCCGCTCGCGTGCCCTGCGAACCACGGCACTCCGGCGACGCCGGCAACCCCGTAGAGCGCCATGGCGGCCGTTCCGCGCTTCCACCCGAGCGCGCTTCCGGCGAGCAGCACGCCCAGCGTCTGCCCGGTGATCGGCACTGGGGTGAACGAGAGGTGGATCGACACCTGCGCCACCGCGCCGACGATCCCGGCGGCCCCGACCACCAGGACGATTTCGCGGACGACACTCGCCGGCAGGAGGTCCGCGAGGACGAGAAGCCTTCGCCGCGGGTGGGTGATCACGGTCGACATGTAGGGGCCGAACCTCCGTGTGCGAGATCCTGGCTCGAGCGTCGGGCCAGCGGACGCCGACCTTACAAGCTCCTCTCTTCCTGCGCGATGCCGGTGCCTGTGCCAGGCGGCAAGCTGCCGTCTTCGCTCCCCATGCCGAGCCGCACCTCGCATCTTCCCGCCAGAAGGCAGAATCGACGGCTGTGGACGTCGGCGACGCGCTCACCTTCCTCCTCGGGACCTGGCAGCTCGAGCGCGTGATCGAGGATCACCGCTCCGGGGAAGACGGGTCGTTCGTCGGCACGGCCACGTTGGAGAGGTGGCCTGCCGACGAGGTCGAACCGGTCTGCCGAGCCCGCTACCAAGAGGTCGGAACGCTCCGCCTCGGTGCGTACTCGGGCGCCGCCACCCGGCGTCTCGGGTGCCAGCGGCTGGCGGACGGCTGCGTGCGGCTTCGGTTCGAAGACGGGCGCCCGTTCGTCGACCTCGATCTTCGCCACGGGCGATGGCACGGTATTCATCGGTGCGGCGACGATCGCTATGAGCTCACGACTGTCGTACGGTCCCTCGAACTGGTCGCAGCGTCGTGGCAGGTGCGCGGCCCCCACAAGCGCTACGACGCGAGGACGACCCTTGTGCGTGCCGGCTGAGAGCCGGCGACCACGCGCTTTTCGGTCGACGGTCAGGAGCCGATAGCCCTCTGAAGATCGGTGAGGCGCGTCCGGTCGAGCGAGTACCACACCCACTTGCCCCGCCGTTCACCGTGGACGAGGCCCGCTTCTGAGAGCACCTTCAGATGGTGCGAGACCGTCGGTTGGGACTTGCCCAATGGTGCGACGAAGTCGCACACGCAGACCTCGCCTGCGGGCGCTGCGGCGAGTATCGACAGGAGGCGGAGCCGAACCGGGTCGGCGAGGGCCTGGAATCCCCGGGCGAGGCTGCCCGCATCGTCGACGTCGAGAGGCGCCTCGAGAATCGACGGGCGGCACAGGTCCGCGGCCGTCTTGATCGACCGGCCGCGTCTTGCCATCGCGGTCCTCCCATGATCCATTGGCCTAGATCGATGCATCGGCGATGCTTATGTATCGACGCCGTTCGATGTTACCCGGAGGTTACGCCGCGTTCCCCCCGAGCTCATCGGTCGCGCCGCCCGGCGAGCGGTGACCGATCCTGAACTGTTCGCCGACCACGGGAAGCCCGCCACAACGTTGCAGCACCTCAAGCAGCTGTGGCACGTGCTGGTGGCTTACGGGCAACCTGCCGGCTCAACCCCCCCTTGGGCGGCATCCCAGCTCCGCGAACCGGCCAAGCCACAGCCAGCGCGCCGCGGCTCAGTGCCAGCATGACCCGCCCGCTCAATGGGTCCGATGACGGGGCGAGCGTCCGCAACAAGGCGGCGTCATCTTCACAGCTTCGCGTGCGGTGCGATCGGCGACAGGCCCTCCCTGGACACGGAGCGCCTCCCAATGCCCGGTCCTGCGTTCATGTCAACGAGGCACCCCGCAGTGGAACGGCAGAGATCGGGATAAAGACGGTCATGGCAGATCTGGGCGTCGCGCTGACCCGGGAGCTCCGAGAGCGGGTACGGGGAGTCGAACCCCGATAACCAGGGTGGAAACCTGGTGCTCTGCCGTTGAGCTACACCCGCATGTTTCATGCCGACGCTGCGGCTTCTCCGGGTCGTACCGTCCAAAGCCGAGCTCGTGCCACCGGACTACGGCGTCGGCGGCCCGGCCGGGCGGCGCCGCCGGCACGCCCGCAAGAGTGTAGGCGCAGGCGCCGGAAGCCCCGGCGCACGCACCGGTGCCGAGGCCGGTCGTCTACGGTCGCACCCGTGCCTTCCACGATGTACGACCGAGTTGGCGGAGAGGCGTTCTTCGAGGCGCTCGTGGACCGCTTCTACGCGGGTGTGGAGTCCGACC
>JAJYYT010000042.1 GCA_021800645.1 Actinomycetes bacterium | reverse complement strand
ACGACCACGTCAACATGTCGCAGTCGTCCAACGACACGTTCCCGACCGCGATGCACATCGCCGCGGCGGAAGAGCTCGTTCACCGCCTTCTGCCGACCGTACGGGCCTTGCGCGACGCGCTGGACGAGAAGGCGAGGGCCTTCTCGGGCATCACCAAGATCGGGCGCACCCACCTGATGGATGCCGTCCCGCTCACCCTCGGCCAGGAGTTCTCCGGCTACGTCGCCCAGCTCGACGCCGACCTCGTCCGGATCGAGCAGACGCTTCCCGGACTCTACGAGCTCGCCGCAGGCGGCACCGCCGTGGGGACCGGGCTCAACACCCATCCGGAGTTCGGCGAGCGAGTCGCCGCCAAGATCGCCGAGCTGACCGGTCTGCCGTTCGTGACCGCGCCCAACAAATTCGCGGCACTCGCCGCGCACGACGCGCTGGTGTGGGCGAGCGGTGCGCTGCGGGTGCTCGCCGGCTCGCTCAACAAGATCGCCGACGACTTCCGCTGGCTCGGCTCGGGCCCGCGAAGCGGGCTCGGGGAGCTCGTCCTCCCGGCGAACGAGCCCGGCTCGTCGATCATGCCGGGAAAGGTGAACCCAACCCAGTCCGAGGCGATGATCATGGTGTCGATCCAGGTCATCGGGAACGACACGGCGGTGGGCATCGCCGGCGCGAGGGGCAACTTCGAGCTCAACGTGAACAAGCCGCTCATCGCGTACAACGTCCTTCACTCGATCGAGCTGCTCGAGGGCGCTTGCACGGCGTTCCGCAAGTTCGCGGTCGCAGGCGTGGAACCGGACAGGGACCAGATCGCGCGCCACCTGGAGCGCTCCCTCATGCTCGTCACCGCGCTCAATCCGGTGATCGGCTACGACAAGGCGGCCGACGTGGCGAAGAAGGCGCACAGGGAGGGCGTCTCCCTTCGCGAAGCGGCGGTCGCGCTCGGCTATCTCACCGGGGAGCAGTTCGACGAGGCAGTCCGCCCCGAGGAGATGACCCGCCCGTGACACGAACGCTCGGGCCGGCCGAGGCCGACGCCGAGATCGCGGCGCGCGGATTGGCCTGGCGCCGGGAAGGCGACATGCTGGTGAAGCAGGTCGACCGCGGCGACTTCGCAGGTGCGCTCGCCTACGTCAACCAGGTCGGCGCGCTCGCAGAGCAAGCTGGCCACCATCCGGACATCGACATCCGGTGGGGGACCGTCGTGCTGGCGCTGTCGACCCATTCGGCAGGAGGACTCACCGAGCGCGACCTCTCGCTCGCCGCCCGCGTCGACGCGCTCGACCCGCCCGTTCCGCCCGTTCCGCCCGATGCGCCTCGCCAGCAAGGGGACGAGCGAACAGGCTGAGGGACGCGACGGCCGCGGCGCGTGGCCGCTGACGGGGAGCGCTGAGAGCGGCGCAGGGCACAGCTCAGCGTACGGGGAGGTCCCACAGCGGGAACCAACGGGACAGATCGCTCTCGACCGGCAGGTCGGAGCCGAGGATCGAGCGCACCCGTAGCTCGAGCTCGTTGTCTCGGCGCTCCTTGCCGATCGGGGCGAAGGGATAGAAGGTGCCGCGTTTGAAGAGGTAGATCAGGTACAAGGGCTTCGCGCTGCTGTCGGCGTCCGGGCCGGGCACCACGCCGAAGGCCGAGCACAGGAGCTGAGGCCCCCAGCCGTTCTCCGCGAGCAGCGAGTTGACGAGGTGCACCCGGTTCACCAGGTCCTCGACGTCGCTGTCGTCGAGAAGGAGCCAACGGTAGCCGTAGGCGTCCTCTGCCTGGGTGAGCAGCCCTGCCTTCGGCGCTGCGCCGGCTGCTGCGCCGGTCGCACCCGCTTGGGCGGTTCCGGTCGCGCCCGTCTGGGCGGTCGTGGTGGCGCCCGCCTGGGCGGTTGTGGTCGTACCTTTGGCGGTCGCTTGGCCCGCGGCCGTGGGGTCGTCGGGGATGTCGAGCAATTGGGAGATCTCGCGCTGGACGTCGGCTGCGGACTGGCCGGCTGGTGGCATCCAGCACACGCCCGCCTTGCCGGAGAGGACGAGACCGGCCGAGGTCTCCAGCGTCACCGCGGCGGACGGGAGGGCGAAGAGCGCGTCGAGGTTGGGTCGGACCGGCTTCGTGCGGCCGAGAAGGGCGTCGAGAAGTCCCACGAGAAAGGGTCAGCTTCCCTGGTACTGCGCAGCCGCCACGGTCAGTGCGCCACGGTCAGTGCGGCTGGTCCATCTGGGCTTCAAGCTGCGAGAGCTGGGCGAGGCGCCGCTCGAGCGAGGGATGAGTCGAGAACAGCGAGCTCAGTGAGAAACCGCTTCCGCCGCCCTGCTGCCCCGGCCGGTTGGTCATCGCCGGGGTGAAGAAGAACGCGTTGAACGGCTCTGCCCGGCGGAGGTCGCGCGTCGGGATGCGCGCCATCTCGCCGGAGACCTTGACGAGGGCCGACGCGAGCAGGGAGGGACGTCCGATGAGGATCGCTCCGGAGCGGTCGGCCGCGAGCTCCCGGTAGCGGGACAGCGCCATGGTGAGCAGGTAGCTGATTGCGTACACGACGATCGACACGAGCATGATCGCCATCTCCATGAGCACGAGCTGGCCCCCGGACTGGTTGCGGCCTCCGCGGCCCCCGCCGCCCAAGAACGTCGCGAACAGCATCATGCGGGTCATCAGCCCGGCGAGCACGCCGAGAGAGCTCGCGATGGTCATGATCGCGACGTCGCGGTGCGCGACGTGCGAGAGCTCGTGGGCGAGCACCGCCTCGAGCTCCGGCTCGTCGAGGCGCCGCAGGAGGCCCGTGGTCGCGCACACGACTGCTGCCTTCGGGCTGCGCCCCGTAGCGAACGCGTTGGGCATGTCCGTGTTGGCGATCGCCACGCGCGGCTTGGGCATGTCGGCCAACGCGCAGAGCCGATCGACGGCGCCGTGGAGCTGCGGTGCCTGCTCGGGGGTGACGATCCGGCCGTGCATCCCCCAGAGGGCGATCTTGTCCGAGAACCAGTACTGCAGGAAGAGGAGGCCGAAGATGACGACGAAGAGGATGACGAAGCTGTGGAGGACCTCCCAGAGGATCGCGGCGAAGGCGGCGTAGAGGACCACAAGGAAGAGACCCGTGAGGAACATGCGGGTCGTGAGGCCCCGGTCTGCGGGGATCCGTCCTGCCTTGGTCATTGCTCGCTGCCTCCAGTGGTCTCGTCGCCCGCCGTTGCCGGCCCCGTCGAGGTGGGGTTGGCGGTCGTACCAATTGTTGCCGCCCGGGTGGCGGCCGTGGGGTCACCCCCGGCCGTGGGGTCACCGCCGGCCGGGGACCCAGCCGGAGCCGTTCCGGCTACCACCGCTGTGGCGGGAGCCTCCTCTGTCTCCTCGTCCCCTTCGGCGCTCGTCTCGGGGGACGGCAGCGCTCCGGCAGGGCTGCCGGCAGCCAGCTGCGCCTTGAGTGCGGCGATCTCTCGGTCGACCTGCGATCCCGCCTGCGCCTTGTCCAGCTCGGCTTGGATGTCTGTGACCGGAGAGGTCAGGTCCGTGAGCGCGCCGGACGCGAGCAGCTCGTCCATGGCCCCCGCGCGCGCCTGCATCGACGCGATCTTGTCCTGTGCCCGCTGCATGGTGGCCCCGGCGTCCCCCATGGACGTCGAGATTCCGCTTACCGCCTCGCCGATCTTGGTCTGCGCTTCTGCGGCGGTGTAGGTCGCCTTCAGCGTCTCTTTCTTCGTGCGGAACTGCTCGATCTGGGCCTGCAGGCGCTGCGACGTCGTGACCAGGCTCTCTTCTTGCTGAGCGACCTGGTCGTGCTGGGTCTTCAGGTCCGCGAGCTGCTCGCCGATGGCTGCGCGGCGTGCGAGGGCTTCGCGAGCGAGCTCCTCGTTGCCGATGCCGAGCGCCGCCTTCGCTTGGTCCTGGAGCTTGTCGGCCTGCTTCTGGAGCTGTGACGCCTGTAGCTCGATCCGCTTGCGAGCGGTCGCGACATCAGCGACGCTCCGTCGGACCTTCTGGAGACTGTCGAGCTGCTTCTCGTAGGAGAGGTCGAGGGTCTCCCGGGGATCCTCTGCGCGGTCGAGCACCTTGTTGGCCTTGGCCTGGAAGATGTTCTTGGTCCGCTGCCATACGCCTGGCACGCTTCTACCCTCCTGTGGGCCGCCCTCTTGCGGGCCGCTCGCCGGCGTCCGCCGACGTACGCTCCGAGCATAAAGCCCCGCGGCCTCCAACGGGGTACCGCACCGCTTCCCCGGGGGCCCCGGCAGGCTCGGACCCGCTCGAGGGGTCCCGACCCCTCGAGCGTCGCGAGGCCACGGGGCTGCCCCCGGTAGCCTCGCAGACCGTGTCCGAGCCCCTCTGCCTCCTGACCGTGCACGCCCACCCCGACGACGAAGCGTCGAAGGGCGCGGGCACCGTCGCGCGCTACCACGCCGAAGGGGTGCGCACGGTGCTCGTCTGCTGCACCGGCGGAGAGGAAGGCGACATCCTCAACCCGGCGATGGACAACGCCGAGATCCGCGAGCGCCTGCCGGCGGTCAGGCGCCAGGAGCTCGATGCCTCGACCAGGATCATCGGCTACGACGAGGTGGTGATGCTCGGCTACCGAGACTCGGGGATGCCGGGGAGCGCGGCCAACGCCCGCCCCGAGGCGTTCGCCAATGCACCGCTCGACGAGGCGGTGGAACGGCTCGTGGGGATCGTCCGGCGTGTGAAGCCACAGGTCATCGTCACGTACCCCGAGGAGCAGCGCGAATACCCTCACCCCGACCACCTGCGAGTGCACGAGATCTCCGTGGCCGCATTCGACGCGGCAGGTGATCCTTTGCGGTTTCCCGACGCCGGACCGCCGTGGACTCCCTCGAAGCTGTACTACTCGACCTGGCCCCGGCGCCGCACCCGCGAGATGCACGAGAAGTACATCGAGCTCGGGCTCGAGTCGCCCTTCGACGAGGAACGACTCGCCCGGATGGCGCGAGAGGAGCCGGTCACGACGTCGATCGACCTCACCGGGTTCACCGACGTGCGCAGCGACGCCCTGCGCGCCCACGCGACGCAGGTCGACCCCGGCTCGCCATTCTGGTTCGGGCTTCCCCCCGAGGTGCTCCGCACCATCTACCCCTTCGACGACTACTTCCTCGCCCGGAGCCGGGTGGGACCCTCGGGCGACGGAGCCCTCGGGGAGGACGGAGCCGTCAAGGAAGACGACCTCTTCGCCGGCGTGCGCTGACCCCGGCGTCTCCTGCGAGGGGGTGCCGAGGAGGGTTCAGCCGCGCCGCACGAGGTCACGCAACGCGCGGTAGCCCACGAGGACCACTCCCGCGCGCTCGAGCGCGCCGGCCAGCGCGCCGTCGCCGCAGACGAGGCGGTGGTCGTCTACGCGTGCCTCCCAGTCGTCGGCGAGCGCCCGGAGCTCAGGGGTGTCGATCGCCGGATGGAGCCGCACCTCGGTGACGCCGGGCTCGATCGTGGCGAGCCGGGCAGCGAGCGTGTCGAGTGCTCCCAGCCGTCGCGCGGAGAGCACCCGATCGACGAACACCACCCCCGCGTCCTCGGCGACCTCGCGGGCGGGGAAGCCGAGCCTGTCCGGCCTGCGGCCGTCGGCGATCCGCACCGGCAGATCGAAGTCGCAAGCGAGCTCGAGGTAGACGTCGAAGAACTCGGGGCGCAGCAGCAGCGTCTCCATGTGCGCGTCCAAATGGCTCACGTCGAAGCCCCAGAGGATCGCCCGCTCGACCTGTGCGCGGCACTCACGCCTGACCTCGTCGACGTCGGCGTGGTCCCAGAAGTCCTCGAGAGTCCGTGGGAAGCCGCCGTTGCCGTCGAGCAGGGACGGGGAGTGGGTGATCGGCCCCCAGCGGTAGCGGTCCCACTGCGCGTTGACGGTCAGGTGCACGCCGACGTCCTCCCCCCGGTAGCGCGCGGCGGCGTCACGCGCCCAGGGGCAGGGGACCATCAGCGTCGCGCTCGTCACCACGCCGGTGCGCAGGCAGTCGTAGACGCCGACGTTCGCCGCGTGGCACAAGCCGAGATCGTCGGCGTTCACGATCACGAGCCGCGCGTCTGGGCTGTAGCCGAGCTGCTCTGCGAGAGGGGAGGGCACCGCTCAGTAGACCCCGCGCCCGCCCCACCCGCTGCGCCCGCCCGACCCGCCGCGCCCGCCCGACCCGCCGCGCCCGCCCGACGCTCGGGCGCCACGGCGGAGCTCGTCGTCCTGGGCGCGTGCCGAGTCGGCGAGCTCCGAGCGGTAGGACTCGAGGGCAGCCGCGAGCACGTCGTCCGACGTGGCGAGGATCCGAAGAGCGAGCAGCGCACCATTCTCCGCCCCGTTGACGGCGACCGTCGCGACCGGCACGCCACGAGGCATCTGCACGATCGAGAGCAACGAGTCGAGCCCCGACAGGTTGGAGAGGGCCACCGGCACGCCGATGACGGGGAGCGTCGTGGCCGCGGCGAGCATGCCCGGAAGGTGCGCGGCGCCCCCCGCGCCCGCAACGATGACCTTGATCCCCCGCCCGGCGGCTGCGTGCCCGAAGGCGAGCATGTCGTCCGGGGTGCGGTGCGCGGAGAGGACACGCACCTCCCGGGGGACGCCGAAGCGGTCGAGCACCTCCACCGCCCCATGAAGGACGGCGAGGTCCGAGGAGCTTCCCATGGCGACGGCGACGAGCGGCGCGCCCGGAGCGCCCCGTCGCGCGCCAGGAGCGCCTTGTCGCGCGCCTGTGCCGGTGACCGGTGTGCTCACGCGTCCTCGCCGACGGAGGCCGGGACCGGCGTGCCCAAGGCCCGTGCGGCGGCCCACGCCCGTGCCCGCACCTCCTCGGGGTCGTTGCCGCACACGGTCACATGGCCAAGTTTGCGCCCCGGACGCGGTGCCTTGCCATAGAGGTGGACGTGCGCGCCCTTCACCCGAAGCGCCGCGGCAAGCCGGTCGCCGGGGTCGGCAGCCTGCGCGCACGGCGCACCGAAGACGTTGACACTGACGCTGCAGGCAGCCGAAGGGGTGGTGTCGCCCAGCGGGAGCCCCAGCGCCGCCCGGACGTGGTTCTCGAACTGGGACGTCGTCGATCCCTCGATCGTCCAGTGCGCCGAATTGTGCGGGCGGGCGGCGATCTCGTTCACGAGGAGCGATCCGCCAGCGACGAAGAGCTCGACGGCGAGCACCCCGGTCGCGCCGACGACCTCGGCGACCTCCCGTGCGAGCGCGGCGGCGTCTTCGGCGAGCCCGGGGGCGAGGCGGCCGGGGTAGTGGACCTCGCGGCACACGCCGTCGACCTGCGCGGTCTCGACCGGCGGCCACGCGACCGACTCGCCGTCGGCGCCGCGTGCGACGACGACAGCGAGCTCCGCGTCCAGCTCGACATGGGCCTCCACGAGGAGCGGGATCGCCGCACGTGCGGCCGCCGCGCAGACCTCGTTGGCGGCTCGCTCGTCGCTGACCGGCCAGACACCCTTCCCGTCGTAGCCGCCCCGCGTCGCCTTCACGACGACCGGCCACCGGTCGCCGCCGGCGAACACGGCGATCGCTCGGGCCAGCTTCTCGGCCCCGGTCCCGTCGGACCCGGCGAGCCCGAGCACCTCGAAGCGGGGGACAGGCACACCCGCGGCGGCGAGCCGCGCCCGCATCTCGGCCTTGTCGACGGCGACCCGCAGCGTGTCGACGCCCGGTCGGAGCTCGGCCCCGTCGTGCGCCAGCTCGGCGAGCAGGTCGAGGTCGACATGCTCGTGGTCGAAGGTCACCACGTCGCAACGGGAGGCAAGGGCGCTGAGCGCGGCTCGGTCGGTCGCTCCTCCGACGAGGACCGCGCTCGCCACGTCCGTCGCGGCGTCGTCGGGCTGTGCGGCCAGCACGACGGTCCGCACCCCGAGGGCGCTCGCTGCCTCGCACGTCATGCGGGCGAGCTGGCCCGCTCCTACGATGCCCAGCCGGCGCGGTGCCCCCGCAGCGGCGGCGCGTGGAGCGGCTCGGGAGCCGGGCGCAAGAGGTCCGGCGTCGGCTGGCACGTCGGGAGGATACCGGTGCGTAATGTCGTCCCCATGCGTATCGGCGTGCTCCTCGACCAACGCCCTTCGGTGGCGGCGATCTGCGCCCAGGTGGCGAGCCTGCGAGAGCAGGGGATCGCCTCAGTCTGGGCCTCGCAGGTGTTCGAGCACGACGCGCTCACCCTCCTCGGCGTCGTCGGGGAGGAGGTCCAGGGCATAGCGCTGGGGACCGCGGTGGTCCCGGTCCAAAGCCGCCTCCCACAGGTGATGGCGCAGCAGGCGCTGACGGTCCAGGCGGTCACCGGCGGGCGGCTCACCCTCGGTGTCGGCCTCTCGCACAAGGCGGTGGTCGAGGGGCTGTGGGGCCTCCCCTTCGATCGGCCCCTGCGCTACATGAGCGAGTACCTGGCGGCGCTGGCGCCGATGCTGCACGGGGAGGCGGCGAACTTCGCCGGCGAGCTGGTCACCGCGCGCACGCTCGGGCCTCTGGGGGTGGCGGGAGCCCCCGCGCCGCAGGTGGTGGTCGCGGCACTGGGACCCGAGATGCTCCGGCTCGCCGGTACGGCCGCCGACGGCACGGTCACCTGGATGACGGGGACGCGGACCGTCGCGGGCCACATCGTGCCGACGATCACCGACGCCGCGCGGGCCTCGGGTCGCCCGTCCCCGCGTGTGATCGTCGCGCTCCCCGTGGCTGTCACTTCCGACCCGGCACGCGCGCGGAGGAGGATCGACGAGGTGCTCGCCGTCTACCCGACCCTCCCCTCCTACCGCGCCATGCTCGATCGCGAGGGGGTGTCCGGCCCGTCGGACATCGCGCTCGTTGGTGACGAAGAGGCGGTGATGAAGGGGATCGACCAGCTTGCCGACGCCGGCGCGACCGAGTTCGTCGCCTCGGTCATCGGCGACGCAGAGGAACGTCGGCGCACGACCGAGGTCCTCGCTGCGCAAGCGTCCGCCGGCTGACGCGGCCGGGGGTCGGCCCGGGGGCGGGGACCCCTGCTCCGAGCCGTTCGGTCACACGGTCAGCGGGGGATCTTCGTGTGCTTGAGCTCGTTCAGCTCGGGGTGTGATTCGAGCAGGTCCGCCACGCGGTCGATGGTCGCCCGGGCCTTCTTCCCGTCACCGCGTGGGCGTGTCATGAGGCGGACGAACACCGCGTCGCCGCCGACGATGAACGTGGGCACCCCGAAGACCTCGTAGTCCGAGACCGCCTTCTCGTGCTCCGCCCGGACGTTTTGGAGCGGCCAGCCCTTCTCGATCTCCGCGAAGACCTGCTCCGCGGGAACGCCGGCCGACTCGAGCACGCTGCGGACGACGTCGGGATCGGAGATCTCCTTTCCCTCGTCGTGGCGCGCGGCGAAGAGCGCGACGTGGGCGGCACGGAAGCGATCCGGGAAGCGGTCCCGCACCACGACGCCCGCCTCGAGCGCAAGGAGCCCTCGTGCTTTCTCCTCGAGGTCCCACACCGGCGTGCCGCCGTCCTCGACGTGTGCCTGCATGAGGGAGAACGGCGTGAACGTGACGTCCCAGGGTGCGCCGTCGTCGAGTGCGGCGACGAGGTGCTCATGGGCGTTGCGGGCGAAGGGGCAGAGATAGTCCCAGGTGACGGAGAACGCGCGAGAAGCCATGTCAAGGTCAACGGGGCTCGAGCCCGAGCTATTCCGCTCGGTTCCGCTCTGTTCCGCTCTGTCACAACCGTGCTCTGTCACCCCTGCGGCGCCTGGGCCCAGCCGTCCTCGCCGTCTCCGGCCCGCCACGACCTCGGCAAGGCTGCGCGCCAGGCGCGAGGATCTCGACGATCGGGCGGACGAGCGTGCCGAGCGCCGCGCCGATGAGGGCCCCGCCGAGGACGTCGCTCGCATGGTGCGCCCGCAGATGGACGCGGCTCGCCGCCACGGCGGAGGCGAGCACGAGCGCAGCCCCGCGCGCCCGTGACGTGTCGGGCAGCACGACCGCCGTGCAGAACGCCGCCAGCGTGTGCCCGCTCGGAAAGCTGGTGCTCGCGGGGGGACGGACCAAGAGCTCGTCGTGGCGCGCACCTCCGCCGTCGGGGCGGGATCGGCGGGCGAGGTGCTTCACCGCCCGGTTGACCCCGTAGGAGGCCGTCCCTGCGACCGCCAGGGCGACGACGGCACGCCGGCGGCTCGGCGCGGGGTGCCTCGCCTTCCAGGCCGCCACCATCACCCAGACGACCCCGTAGTCGGACAGGTTCGACAGCGCCACCGCGCCGACGTCCGCCCAGCGGCGGCCCCGCAGCCTGTCGCTCCAGCGGTCTCCCGCGTCGTCGAGCGCCCCGAGCGCGCGGCCCAGGGGGGTCGCCCGGTCCCAGAGGGTGTCGGGGGTTGCCGGCTCGCTGGCGCCGCTCACGAGACGGGGAGCGGCGGCGGCGAGCCCCCGAAGGCGGGGCACCACTCGTGGTAGCTGCAGTAGTCGCAGAGCCCCGAAGGTCGCGGCTGGAAGTCGTCGCGCTCGCAGGCTCGCTCGATCGCGTTCCACACGGCGGTGGTGCGCACCCGCTGGCCACGGAGGGATTGCAGGCTGGGCGTCGCGGTGATCGAGATGGGCTCTCGCAGATGGAGCAGCCGAACCTCGACGGGCGCCCTGCCGAGCACCTGCTCGCAGAGGAGCGCATAGAGATGCACTCCCGTCAGCTTCGCCCGCTCGTAGCGGGCCGAGGGTGCGCGCCCGGTCTTGTAGTCGACGACCACCAGCTCGCCGCTCTGGTCGACGTCGAGCCGGTCGATGATCCCCCGCAACCGGAAACCGTCCAGCTCGGCCTCCAGGCACATCTCGACGCCCACCGCCTCGACGCGAGCGGGGTCCTCGAGGGCGAAGTAGTTCGCGACGAGGGTCGACGCATCAGCGAAGAAGCCGGTTGCCGCCT
>JAJYYT010000041.1 GCA_021800645.1 Actinomycetes bacterium | reverse complement strand
GGACGCCGTGAGCGGGGGGATGCTCGGTGAGTCGTACGCCACGCGCGGAGGGGTGGCGTCGTTCGTGCCGGTGGACGTGTACGTCCCGGGCTCGCCTCCGAGCCCCTTCGGCATCCTCCACGGCATCTTGGCGGCCGTGGGGATCCTCGGTGCCGGCGGTGGTGGGGGCGCCGGCGCTTCGCGCCCGGCTCGGAGGAGCCCGAAGTGACCGGCTCGCTCTTGGCGGCGGCGCTCGCGTGCCTGCTCGCTGGCGCCTTGGTCGACCTCGGGCTCGGCATCCGGTCGCGCTGGGTGCGCGCCGCGCCGTACCTGCTGGGAGCCGCCGGGAGCGCCTGTCTGCTCGCGCTCGGCATCCACGCGACCTTGTCGGCACCGGTCGAGGTCGGCATCGCGCCGCTGTTCGACATCGGACGAGGGGCTCTGCGTGTCGACGCGTTGGCCGGCCTGTTCCTCACGCTCCTGTTCGGCATCTCCGTCGCGGTCTCCTTGTGCTTCGCCTCGTGGGCGTGGTCGGAGGTGGGGAGGGAGCACCGCCGCGCGGTGGCGACCGGCTACCTCTCGCTGTTGGCGGCGGTCGCGGTGGTGATCTGCGCGGCGGACGCCTTCGTGTTCCTCTTCGCATGGGAAGCCCTGACGGTCTCCTTCTACCTGCTCACGTCCGCGCAGCGCGGGAGCGTGGACGGGCCCCGCGCGCCGTGGGCGACGGCCGGGATCGGGAAGGTGAGCGGAGCCTGCCTGCTTGTCGGCTTCCTGCTCTTGGCAGGGCATACGCACAGCTTCACCATCGCGGACTGGTCCTCGGTACGGGCGGGGGGCCTGCACGAGATCGCATGGTTGCTCATCGTGGCCGGGTTCGCCGCCAAGCTCGGCGTCGTCCCGTTCGAGGTGTGGATCCCCATCGGCTACCCCGCAGCGCCAGGACCCGCCCGTGCGGCGATGGCCGGGGTCGCCGCGAACGTCGGCGTCTACGGTCTGTGGCGCTTCCTCGGGGTCCTCGGCCGTCCGCCGGTGTGGTTGGTCGTCGTCGTCCTGCTCCTCGGAGGCGTGACGGCCTTCCTCGGGATCCTCTTCGCGGGCGTGCAGTCACGTCTGAGCCGGGTGGTGTCCTACTCGAGCATCGAGAACGCAGGGATCATCCTCGTCGCTTACGGTGTGGCGCTGACCGGGGCGGCTGTCGGCTCGCAGACTCTCGAGGTGGTCGGGTTGGTCGCGGCATCGCTCCAAGTCGTCGCCCATGCGATCGCCAAGTCCACCCTCTTCTGCTCGCTCGCTTTCGTCGAGGCGGACGCCGGCACCGACGACCTGGACTCCCTTCGCGGCATCGCGCGCCGTCTGCGATGGAGCGGCGCGGCGTTCGGCGCCGGCGCCCTCGCGCTCGCTGGATTGCCACCGACGATCGGGTTCGTCTCGGAGTGGTTCGTGCTCGAGGCACTCATGCAGCAGTTCCGCCTCGGCGGGCTCGCCCTCCGCCTCGGGCTCGCTGGTGCGGGGGCGCTGGTCGCCCTCACGACGGGGCTTGGCGCGCTCGCGTTCGTCCGTGTCCTGGGCCTCGCTTTCCTCGGCCGTCCGCCCGGCAGGACTCCGGTGACGGGGGAAACGCCGAGCAGGAGACCGGTGACGGGGGAGGCGGGACCGCTCGGGCGCGCCGGGCTGGTCGTGCTCGCCCTCGGCTGCCTCGGGCTCGGCGCCGTGTCGCCCTGGGAGGTCCGGTTCCTCGCACGAGGGCTGGCACCCCTCGTGGCACAGGGCGCGGTGCTGCACGCGCTCAAGTCACCTTGGGTCCTCCAGCCCGTCTATCAGGGCTTCTCGATCCTCTCGCCGTCGTGGCTCTGGATCGTGCTCCCTGTCATGTGCCTGGGCGTCCTGGCGATGGCCGCGCTCCTCTCGGGTGGGCGCTACCTGCGGGTTCGGCGGGTCCCCGCGTGGCACTCCGCCACCGTGGGGGTGGCGGGACCGTCGTCGTATACGGCGTTCGGGTTCGCCAACCCGCTCCGACACGTGCTCGCCAACGTGCTCGCCACCCAGCGGACGCGCCGTCTGCGACCGCTGGCACATCCGACGGTGGCCGCCGACGACGGGGGAGCAAGAGCCGTCTCGGCGACAGGATCCCTCTCGGCGACAGGTGCCGTCGCCACAGGAGCAGAGACCGCCGCGGCACACCTCGAGTCCCAGACGAGCATCGTCGAACCGGTCGAGGCGTACTTCTACCGTCCTGCTTGGAAGGCGGTCCTGTGGGTGGCCGACGCGGCCCGACGGCTGCAGTCGGGGTCGCTCAACGCATACGTTGCGTACATGCTGGTGGCGCTCATCGTGGCGCTCGCAGTGGCGGCGGCGCTGCGGTGACGCGGGCGGGGGTGCCGCGCAGAGCGGCGTGCCCGGTGCCGGACTCGGCAGGGCGGGGAAGGGAGCCACGCGGGAAGAGACTCGGGAAGCCACGCCGGGAGGGAGGCGACCATGACTGAAGCGACCGAGGGACGAGGGCGTGCCTTTCGGCGCATCCTCGTCGGCTACGACGGATCGAAGGAGGCCCAGGAGGCGCTGCGCACCGCCGTCGCGCTGGGAGCGGAGGTCGACGGCGAGGTCCGGGTGCTTCTCGTGATCCGCCCAAGACCCCACGCCGAGACCCCTCAAGAGCTTGCGAACGCTGCCTCTGCGGAGCGCGACAACCTGTCCCAGGGCCTCGAGGCGCTCCTCGAGCGCGAGGAGGGACGGGTGGCGGACATCCGGGCGGTCTTCGCCGACGACCCCGCGCGGGCCATCGCCGAGCACGCCGAAGAGCACGGATTCGACATGGTCGTCGTCGGATGTCACGGTCGGGAGCACCTGGCGCACCGGGGAGTCGGCCAGTCCCTCGAGGCGCTGCTCCTCCACCACCCCTGCCCGGTCCTCGTGGTCTGACCCGCCTCCCTTCAGCGTGGCGACGCGGTCGCTACCGTCTGCACGAGTTGCTCTGCACGAGTTGCTCTGCACGGTGTGCCAAGGTCATCCAACGCATTCGGCGCGCCTCGAGAGCCGCCTGCTCGGACTCGGTCGACTCGAGCGCCTGCTGGGCCCGCGCTGCCGCCGCCAGGATCGACGACTCAGTCTCCTCGAGCTCGGCCGACATCGCGGTGACGAAGCGTCGCGACACCTCGTCGAGACGCTGCACGATGTCGAAACGTGCGCGTCCCGCGTGCTTGTCGAGCTCGGAATCGAGGTGCTGTCGTGCGCGCGCGAGCATCTTGCGCCGGGACCGCTCCGTGGGCAACACGGTTCGCACGGCTCGCGCAAGCGAAGCACCGGGGGTCTCCACCTGCAAGAAGTGGTAGGAGAAGCGCTCACGCTGCTCGGCGACAGTCGGCAGGACCGGCTCGGGAAGGTGTACCTCGAAGAGCGCGTTGGCCGCGGTGCGCAGGGTCAGGACCCGCTCGCGGAGCCGATCGGCAAAGCGCAGGGCGGCGCGCTCCCACGCCTCGCCGGCCGTCGTCTCCGCGGCGCGCCGCAGCGGCTCGAAGGTGTCCCTCACCGCGGCGGCGACAGCGTCGTCGAGCGCGCGGTCGAGCGCGTGCCCGCGGAGGTCGCCGATGGCCTCTTCGATCTGCGGCCACGCGCGCGCCGCCGCGTGCGCGGCACCTGCCACGAGCGCCGAGGCCACGGACTTGGAGATGTCCGCGACGTCGTGCTCGAGAAGGATGCGGTCGGCGGCGAGCTCGCGTCGCACGTCGGCTGCCGCCGCGCGGAACTTGTCGAGCCGGTCACAGAGGGCGGCCAGGTCCAAGGTGGCGGCCGCTCGCTCGATCGTGACGGTTTGGGAAAGGGCTGACGCCAGCCGGCCGAGCTCCGCCGCGCTCGCCCGCTCGCGCTCGGCGGCAAGATCGTCCCGCAGGAAGGCCTCGAGGTCCTCGCGGAACGCGGCGAAGCCGGGGTCGCCCTGCTCGTGCCCGGCACCCCCGCCCGACGCGTCCAGCGCGCGGCGCGCGGAGACGAAGTAGGGGCAAGCGCCGGCGCCGAGCAGCCTCTCGAGGTGGTGCGCAAGGAAGGCTCGGAGCTCGCTCAGCTCCGAAGCGGACAGATGGTCGGACTTGTTCACGACGACGAAGATCCGCCCCCCGCGCTCGGCCAGCGCCGAGAGGAGGCGCTCCTCGCTCTCGGACAGCGGGGCGTCGGCGGACAGGACGACCACCGCGCCGTCGCTGTCGGCGAGTGCCTCTTCGGCCGCGAGCGTCTGGTGCGCGTTTATTGACGCGACGCCCGGCGTGTCGACGAGCACGACGCCCGGCGCGCCGAGGACGGTGTCGGTGTGCACCTCGACACGGCCTACGCCGAGCCTGTTCAAAGAGTTGTGACGCTCGCTCACGTAGCGGTCGATCTCTTCGGGGGGGACCGCCTGCGTCGCTCCGTCTTCGAACACCACCAGGACTTCGGATCGGGAGCCGGCGAAGTGGACCTCGGTCGCGACCGTCGTCACTGGGATGACCCCCGTCGGGAGCACGGGCGCCCCGATCAGCGCGTTGACGAGCGTCGACTTGCCGCGCTTGAACTCGCCGAGCACCGCGATGTGATAGCGCTGCGCCTGCAGCCGCTCCACGAGCCGGCGCGCCCGCTCGGCGAACGCAGCGGGACCGTCCGCGAGCTCCGCCAGCTCGTGCGCGAGCGACACAATCGCCGCCGAGCGGCTCTGCGCGGCGTGCGAAGGGCCCGGTGTCTTCTCGGTGGCTCTCGTCACGTCCTGGTGCTCCCCGAAGGAGGCCGGGGCCGCGCGACCGAGGAGGTCCGAGGATACGGTCGCACGAGCGTCACAAAGATGCCGAAGATGTGCTCGAAGCGCTCACGCACGGCCACCACGCGCCTCTACCTCCCTGGTCGGTACCAAGCTGTCAGGTAGAAGCCATCAGCAGGCTGCCCTGCACCGCGCGGGCTTCATCGCGTCTTGACCAGAGTACCAGCAGGTGGGCCGGGGTGGGCTGTGGCGGTTGGTAGGATGCAAGGAGGAACGGCGATGGAGCTCGCTGCGCCGCCCTCGGGCTGATGGCTCCTACTGACCGCCTGATGGGGAACGTCCCTGAGGGCGACAAGGGGAGTGGTCGTATGGGCCCAGAGCATGGCGGGATCTCGGAGAGCTTCGGCCTTCTGGCGCCTCCCGGACGATCGACCGCGGTGCGCGAGGAGCGCGACCACGCGTCCGACCTCAACCTCGACCAGATCGTCTCGCGCATCGCGGGCGATCGGACCGACACCGAGGAGCTCACCAGGGCCTTCTTTCGACGGACTCGTGACGTCGAGACGGTCCATCACCGCCACGACGTGTTCAAGGATCTCGAGGACCAGGCGCTCTGGAGCGCGCTCGGGCAGTACTGCACGTCGGTGGCCGACGTCGTTTCCCACCTCTCGCAGGCCCGCGCGATGCGGGTGGTGTACCAGCGCCAGGCGTGGACGCTCGACGGTGCGGCGATCTACTGCGCCGCGGTCCGCAAGCTCACAGGCGCGCTCCACCAAGCAACGTTGCACTCGGCAGGAATGCAGGGCTTTCGCCGGTACCTCGCGGCGTATGTGGGCTCCGACGACTTCAAGAGGCTCGAGGCGGAGACCGGAGAGTGCAAGGAGGCGTTGTCCCGCGTCTCCTACTGCGTGCACATCGACGGGGGACGAGTGACCGTGAGGCGCTATGACGGCGAGGACGACTACAGCGAAGAGATCCAGTCGCTGTTCGAACGGTTCCGGCAAGGCGCAGTGCGCAGCTACCTCGCCAATTACCGTCTGTGGCCCGGCATGACGAGGATCGGGGAGCAGGTGCTCGACCGCGTGGCGCGGCTCTTCCCCGATGAATTCGCACTTCTCGCCACCTATTCCGGGCGGCACGGCGGCTTTCTCGACGCCGGAGTCCACCGCTTCTACCGAGAGCTGCAGTTCTACGTGTCCTACCGCAACCTCGTCGATCCTCTGCGCGCGGCGGGCCTCGAGTTCTGCTACCCCGAAGTGGACGTGGCGGCGAAGGAGGAGCTCGCAGAGGACACCTTCGACCTCGCGCTCGCCTGCATGCTCGTCGCGGAAGGCAAGCAGGTCGTGACCAACGACTTCTGCCTCGACCACGGTGAGCGGATCTTCGTGGTCTCCGGGCCGAACCAGGGGGGGAAGACCACCTTCGCCCGAACCTTCGGTCAGCTGCACCATCTGAGCGCGCTCGGGGTGCCGGTGCCTGGGCGGCGCGCGCGGCTCTTTTTGTGCGACCGGATCTTCACGCACTTCGAGCGCGAGGAGGCCCTCTCGGGATTGACCGGCAAGCTCGAGACCGACCTGGTCGCGATGCAGCGAACCCTGCGATCCGCCACGCCGACAAGCGTCGTGATCATGAACGAGCTGTTCTCCTCCACCTCGCTCGAAGACGCGCGGTTCCTGGGCGCCGAGGCGATGCGGAAGCTGATCGAGCTGGACTGCCTTGGCGTGTACGTCACCTTCGTCGACGAGCTCGCGTCGCTCGGCCGCTCCGTCGTCTCCCTGATCAGCACGGTCGTCCCCGACGACCCTGCGACGCGGACCTTCAAGGTCGTCCGGGGGCCGGCCAACGGGCTCGCCTACGCTCTGGCGATCGCCGAAAGGCACCGGCTCACGTACCCCCAGCTGCTCGAGCGCATCCCATGAAGGCGCACCTTCTCTACTCGGACCGAGACTTCGACTTCTCGGTCGAGCCAGGCCTCCTGCACGACGACCTCGCCCAAGATCTCGAGCTCCGCATCGTCCTTCGCACGATGGCACAGGGGGACCGCTTCCTCTTCGACGTCTCGCGCAAGGTGGTGATGGCGAGCATGGGCGCCGTCGCCATGGTCCGCTACCGTCAGGCGGTCCTGGAGGACTGCCTCGCGCACGAGGACATGGTCCGGGAGATGTACGCGCTCGTGGTCGCCGCCTTAGAGGACAAGCGCGGCATCTGGAGCTTCCGTTCCGCCACGTCATCGATCACCCTGCACGGCGCGGTGTCGCAGCTCGAGGCGTTCGCAGCGCGCCTGCGCGAGCTTCGCCGGATCGCAGACGACCACGTCGAAGAGGTCAGCTCTACGGGGTTCCGGATGCTCTTCGAGTCCATTCGACGCGATCTCGATGACGGGTACCTCGAGCTCCTCCGTCTGCACCTGCGCCAGCTCCAGTTCCGCGACGGCGTCCTCATGAGCGCTCGGCTCGGGCGAGACGGCACCGGTGAGGACTACGTGCTCCGCTCCCCTCGGACACGCCGAGCTCGCTGGCGGGAACGGGTCGGCCTCGGGCCGCGGACCGCTTACTCGTTTGCGATTCCGCCGCGCGACGAGGCGGGCATGAACGAGCTCGGCGACCTGACGAATCGGGGGCTCAACCACGTCGCCAACGCCGCGGCGCAGGCGGCCGACCACATCGAGAGCTACTTCTCGATGCTCCGCGCGGAGCTGGCGTTCTACGTGTCATGCCTGAACCTGCGAGCAGCGCTCCGTGCACGGGGGGCACCGCTCACCTTTCCCGTCCCGCTCGCGTCCGACTCGTTCCGGTTCTCGTGCACCGATCTTCGCGACGTGTCGCTGACGCTGCAGACCGAAGCCACCGTCGTGGGCAACGACGTCGAGGCCGACGGCCGTCCGCTCGTCGTCGTGACCGGTGCCAACTCGGGTGGCAAGACCACGTTCCTTCGTAGCGTGGGCCTTGCGCAGCTGATGCTGCAGTGCGGAATGTTCGTCACCGCGTCCTCGTACCGCTCGAGCCTCCACAGTGCCGTCTTCACCCACTTCGGGCGCGAAGAGGACGCGTCGATGCGCAGCGGCAGGCTGGAGGACGAGCTTTGCAGGCTGGACGCGATCGTGGACGCGATCGTGGACGCCGACCGGGATGCCGATCGGGAGGCCACCGGGGATGCCGATGCGGACGCCACCGTGGATGCCGATGCGGACGCCACCGTGGACGGCGACCGGGACGCCACCGTGGACGGCGACCGGGACGCCACCGTGGACGGCGACCGGGACGCCACCGTGGACGGCGACCGGGACGCCGCGAAGAGGCACGCCCTCGTCCTCTTCAACGAGTCGTTCTCGGGCACGAACGAGCGCGAGGGGTCCGAGATCGGTCGCCAGGTCGCCGAGGCGCTCTTGGAGCGCGGCGTGTCGATCTTCTTCGTGACCCACCAGTACGACCTGGCGCACGGCTTTGTCACCGCGAGATCGTCGACGACCCGGTTCCTTCGGGCCGAGCGCGCGTTGGACGGGCGCGCGAGCTTCAGGCTGGTCGCGGCCGAGCCCCTGCCGACGAGCTTCGCGCTGGACGTCTACCGACGGGTCGGAGGGTTCGACGACAATGCCCCGAGGACACGGGACGGTGCCCCGAGGGCAGGGGACGGGCCCAGCAGCGTCGTCGGGCCGGAGGCGATCGCCGGCGGAGCCGATGGCCAACGCACGACTCGCCGTGCTCCGGGCGCGTCCGCGGTGGCAGTGCCAGCCGGTGACCCGGAGACGTGGGAAGGCCCTTTTCGAGGCGCGAGCGGCCCGTAGACTTCGCGCGTGAGCGCGGACGTCGAGCGTGCGACCGTGCCAGTCCCCGCGTCCGGCGCGGTGCCCAGGCACGTGGCCGTGATCATGGACGGCAACGGGCGCTGGGCTGAGTCGAAGGGTCTTCCTCGCACCGAGGGACACCGGCAGGGGGAGGCCACGCTCGCCGAGGTCGTGCGAGCGGCCGACGATCTCGGCATCAGGTGGTTCACCGCCTACGGCTTCTCGACCGAGAACTGGAGGCGTCCGAGAATGGAGGTCGAGTTCATCCTCAGCCTCCACAAGAACATCTTCGCCAGACGGCTCGAGATGCACCGCAACAACGTACGGATCCGCTGCATCGGCCGGCCTGTCTCGGGGACCTCGCGCCTTCCTCGGCGGATCCTGCGGGAGATGGAGGAGTCGGTGGCGCTCACCAAGGACAACACCGGCCTCAACTTCACGCTGGCCTTCGACTACGGCGCCCGTGAGGAGCTCGTGTATGCGACGCGCGGTGTGCTCGAGGCGCATCGCGAGGCTGGGACCGAGATCGACGAGGACGCATTCGCGCGGTATCTGTACGAACCTGCGATGCCCGCGGTCGACCTTCTCGTGCGCACGTCAGGGGAGCAGCGGTTGTCCAACTTCCTCCTGTGGCAGGCGATCGGCGCCCCCTTCTATGTGACGCCCACGTACTGGCCGGACTTCAGCCGGGAGGAGCTCGCGACGGCGGTGCGGTGGTGGCGAAGCGAGCAGGACCGCGTCATGGCAGGTCACGAGGGGGCGCGTCTCGGACACCAAAGCGGCGTGAACGAGTGACCGGGACGCGGTAACCTGGGTGTTGCATCGGCGGTGTGACTCGAGCGAACGCGGGAGCCCCTGTTCGGGGATGCGGAACAGGGGCACGCACGGCAAGGGCATTGGGGATGGTCGGAATGGCCACAGGGGAAGGCACGGAAGGCGGTTCCGGGTCGGGCGGCCCTGCTCCTGAATTGGGGCTCGCGCTGCGGCTACGCGCGCACGAGGTCTGCGAGCGTCTGGTGGAGGGCTGGCGGGCATCGGGTGAGGGCGCGCGCCAGGCGCGCACAGTGGAGACAGACATCTGTCGAGCGACCCGCGCGGGGACGCTCGCCGTGGCCGACTACCTGGTCAGCGGGCAGAAGGTCTCCCGGGACCGGTCCGAGGAATGGGACTGGACCGGCGAGGCCCCACTGGCCGGGCGCATCGCCTTGTCGAGCGTCGCCAAGCTCTACGTGGGCTGGCGTGCCGCGTGTGGGGAAGTGCTCCGGGAGGAGGCGTCGGCGCAGGGGCTCGATCAAGAGGCGCTCGACGCCTCCCTGCGAGCGGTGCAACTCGGCTTCGACGCGAGCCTCATCCGGATGGCCCGGCGCTTCGAGGTGACCCGGCGGGGGCTCGAGGAGCAACTGGCGGAGCACCAGGCGCGGCTCGAGCACCAGGCGCTCCACGATCCGCTGACGGGCTTGGCGAACCGAGTCCTGCTCCTCGACCGGATCCAGCACGCAGTCGAGAGCCTGGCGCGCCGCGAGGCCGGCGCCGCGGTGCTCTTCATGGACCTCGACTACTTCAAGGCGGTCAACGATGCATCCGGCCACTCCGTAGGCGACCAGCTGCTCCTCGGCGTGGCGAGGCGGCTCAATGCAGCAGTGAGGCCCAACGACACGATCGCCCGCCTCGGCGGCGACGAGTTCGTGGTCCTCTGCGAAGACCTCCGCGAGCCGGTCGCAGAGGGGGTCGCCGTCGCAGAGCGGATCGCCGAGCGGTTCGAGGACCCGTTCGTGGTGGGAGAGCGCGAGATCACGGTGGCTGCCAGCATCGGCATCGCACCTGCGTGCAAGGACGACACGGCCGACGCGCTGCTCGGACGGGCAGACCGCGCCATGTACCGAGCGAAGCAGCTCGGGAGGGGGCGCGTCGAGGTCTACGACCCCCTGATCGACCACCAAGAGACGCGGCGAGCGGAGCTGGAGGGCGCGCTGGCGCACTCGGTCGACGAGTCACAGCTCCGCCTCGTGTACCAGCCTCTCATCGACGTGTCGACCCGAAGGGTGGTCGCGCGCGAAGCGCTGTTGCGCTGGGACCACCCGACCTTCGGGACCGTCGTGCCCGCAGAGATCATCCCCCTCGCCGAGTCGGCCGGGCTCATCACAGCCATCGGGAGGTGGGTGCTGTCGACGGCGTGCGCACAGTGCGCGGCCTGGCGCAGCGCCGGCGAGCCCGACATCGGCGTGACCATCAACGTCTCAGGGATGCAGTTGGCGAGCGGAAAGTTTCACGCAGAAGTGGAGAGTGCTCTCAAGAAGAGGGGCCTGCCCCCGGATTCGCTCACCGTGGAGGTCGCCGAGAGCCTGCTCATGGCAGATCGTGACGACGCGCGTGAGGGCCTGGACCGTGTTCGGTCGCTCGGGGTCCGGGTCGCGATCGACGACTTCGGCACCGGCTACTGCTCGTTGTCCTGGCTCGCCGGTC
>JAJYYT010000040.1:10307-10978 GCA_021800645.1 Actinomycetes bacterium | reverse complement strand
TCGCTACCGCGGCGACCGGCCGCCGATCCCGATCGAGGGCCGCACGATCGTCGTGGTCGACGACGGGATCGCCACCGGGTCCACGGCGCGTGCGGCGTGCAAGGTGGCCCGGGCCCGGGGGGCGGCGCGGGTGGTGCTGGCCGTGCCGGTCGCGCCGGCGGGCTGGGAGCGCCGCTTCGCTGACGTCGCAGACGAGCTCGTCTGCCTCGTCGCTCCGGAGACCTTCTTCGCGATCGGGCAGTTCTACGAGGACTTCTCGCAGACGACCGACGAGGAGGTGCTCGACTGCCTCGAGCGAGCCGGCCCGAGCACGCCGGCGACAGCGGTCCCCCAAGCCGGGCACGCGGGTCTTGGGGGGACTGGCGGTCCGCCCGACGCTCCTTCCGGTGACGACCCCTCCGACGGCGGTCCCCGCGGCGACCCTCCCGGCAACGACCCTCCCCGCGGCGACCCTCCCCGCGGCGACCCTCCCGGCGCTCCCTTCGTTCGCGACGAGGACGTCGACGTCGAGGCAGGGCCTGTGCTGCTCGGCGGCCGTCTCACGGTGCCCGAACATGCCATCGGGATCGTCGCGTTCGCGCATGGAAGCGGCAGCAGCCGCCACAGCCCGCGCAACCGTTACGTCGCCTCTGTGCTCAACGAGGCGGCGATCGGCACGCTCCTGTTCGACT
>JAJYYT010000040.1:0-10297 GCA_021800645.1 Actinomycetes bacterium | reverse complement strand
TCGACTTGCTCACCTCGGACGAGGAGACCGACCGCGCCAACGTGTTCGACATCCCCCTGCTCGCCCGGCGCCTTTCGGACGCCACCGGCTGGTTGCGCGCACAGCCGGTTTCAGCCGGGCTTCCCGTGGGCTACTTCGGTGCCAGCACCGGGGCGGGCGCCGCGCTGTGGGCGGCAGCTCGAAGAGATGCCGACGTCGCGGCGGTCGTCTCGCGCGGCGGGCGCCCGGACCTCGCCAGGCTGCGGCTTCCCGACGTGACGGCGCCGACCCTCCTCGTCGTCGGAGCGCTCGACGACGTGGTCCTCGAGCTCAACCGTGAGGCACAAGCGCTCCTGCGCTGCGAGAGCAAGCTGGTGGTCGTACCGGGAGCATCGCACCTCTTCGAGGAGCCGGGCACGTTGCAGGCTGCTGCCGTGGCGGCCCGCGACTGGTTCACGACGCACTTCAGCGCGTCGACGTACCGGACAGGTTGAGCGACGGCTCACCGCCCATGGGGGAGGAGCAGGAGCACCGCACCACCAAGAGAAGGATCGAGAGCACCCGTGAAGACAGCCAACGCATGAAGACAACCAACGCATGAAGACAACGAAGACAACAACGAAGACAACGAAGACAACAAGGAGAGAGGAGGCACCGTGGCGCTGGAACTGAGTGCGGTCCCCATCGAGAAGGTCGACGACGTGAACGTCATCATCGGGCAAGCGCACTTCATCAAGACCGTGGAGGACCTGCACGAGGCGATGTCGAGCGCAGGGCCGCACCTACGCTTCGGCCTCGCGTTCTCCGAGGCCTCCGGCCCCTGCCTCATCCGTCGCTCGGGCAACGATGAAGCACTCGTGGAGCTCGCGACGAGAAACGCGGAGTCGATCTCGGCGGGGCACGTCTTCGTCGTGTACCTGCGGGAGGGCTTCCCGATCAACGTGCTCAACGCGATCAAGAATATCCCGGAGGTGTGCACGATCTTCTGTGCCACGGCGAACCAGGTCGAGGTGATCGTCGCGCAGACCGAGTTCGGCCGTGCAGTCGTCGGCGTCGTCGACGGCATGCCACCGGCCGGCGTGGAGACCGCGGCGGACGAGTCGGCACGCAAGCAGCTGCTTCGGACGATGGGCTACAAGCTCTGAGCGCGGCGCCAGGGAGGCACCGAGGACCCGCACCGGGCTTCGACGTCTACGCCTCGACCTCGCGGTGCTTGCTCTCGAGCTCGCGCTCGAGCGCAAGCTGGTCGTCGAGGCAGAATCGGGTCGCGGGCTCGGCCTCGAGGCGCTCGACCCCTATCGGCCGTCCGCACGCCTCGCAGCGCCCGTAGGTCACGGCCTCGAGGCGCTGGAGCGCCTTCGTCACCTCTGCGAACTCCCCTTCGACCTGTTCACGGATCGAGAGGTCGCGCTCGCGGTCGAAGGTCTCGGTCCCCTGGTCGGCGGGGTGCTGGTCGATCGACGAGAGCGACGACAGGTCCTCTCGCTCGGACCGTTGGCGCAGCCCCTCCGCTTCGAACTCTGCCTGCAGGCTCTCAAGCCGCTGGCGCGCCGCCTCGAGCAGCCGTCGGAACCTCGCCGGGTCGATCATCTCCTGGCCGTCTGGCAAAGGCGCTTTTGGGGCCCGCGCCGCGCCGGCCACGCCGGGCCGCTCCAGACGACTCGTCGGCTCGGCTCGGTCGGGCTCCTCTGCACGCTCCAGCGCCTCCTCGACTGCGTCAGGCTCCTCTTCACCGAGTGAGGGTCCTTCGTCGAGCAGCGCTTCGGAGAGCTGCTCCTCGTCGTGCAGCGAGAGAAGCTCGGCACCGTCGCTCTCCGATTCGAGCCGGATCTCGAGCTCCTCAGGCTCGATCTCGTCGTCGCTGCCCTCCGGCGGCGCGGGCACGAGCACGGACCCGGCCTCGAGCACCGCGTCCGCCTGGTCGGCAGCGAGCTCCGCCTCCATCATCTCGGCGAGCGCCGGCGGCACCTCCTCCGTGCCGAGCTCCGCTTCGTCGAGCAGCGAGTGGGCGAGGTCCACCGGTTCTCGGAGCACCGCCGCGCTGTCTTCGAGCGGGCCTTCGATCTCGTCGTCGCCGCTTGTCCGTGATCCGTGCGTGGGAGGCCTCCTTGTTCCGCGAACAACGTGTCGCGTCGCCGTCCGGCACCTGCATTCTGGCTCGATGCCGCCAGGTGCCGCAGGGTCGATGGTCCCCGGCCCGGCGCCCGGCGCAGCAATGGCGTGGACCATCGGCCCTGTTGCGCTGAGGGCGCCAGGGGCAGGATCGGGTCGTGACGGTCCTCGAAGAAGCGTTCATCCGGCACGTCGCCTCATGGGGCGCCGGTAGAGCGGCGGCCAGCATGTACCTGGACGTCGATGGACTGCGGCACCCCCGCTGGCCGGAGGTGTTGGGGCGGGCCGACGCGCTCTTCCGTCGGGCCCGGGAGCAGGCCCGACGCTCGACGTGGGACCCCGGTGCCGCGCTCGAGGCCGATCTCGGGCAGATCCGTACGTGGCTCGACAGCGGCATCGACCGGTCTCGCACCCGCGGCGTGGCGGTGTTCTCCTCTGCAGCGGACGACTTCTTCGAGACGGTCGAGCTGACGACGCCGGTCCGGGACCAGATCGTCGTCGCCGCCGAGCCTGACGTCGCGCAGCTCTGCCTTGCCTCCGCCACGTCGTGGTCGGCCATCGTCGTGGAGGTCGACAGCGAGCGGGGGCGTGTTCTACGCCTCGAGCCGGGCGGTCAAGCGGAGGAGCTCGCCGATTTCGACGACGAGCTGGGGCACGGCATCGACACCGACAGGGAGCTCGCCGGGTTCGAGCACCACCAAGAGGAGCTCGCTCGCGACCACTTCCGGCGGGTCGCGCGCGCTGTGATCGCCGAGACAATCCGCCGACCGGTGAGCCACCTCGTCCTCTTTGGTCCTGGGAAGTCCCTCGAAGAGCTCGAGAGGCACCTCCCTCGCCACGTCGGCGACCGGATCGCCGGCCGCGCGCCCGTGCGCTCGCACGCCGGGACGGCGGAGCTGATCGCCGCCGCCACGGAGATCGTCGAGCGCGTCGAGGAGGAGCGGCGGTCGGCGGTGCTCGCGACACTTCGCCAACGCGCCACCACCACCGGTGCAGGGGCTGTCACCGGACTTGGCCCCACCCTCGGATCCCTGGGGGACGGGCTCGTGGCCATCCTGGTCGTGGAACGGAGCTTCGAGGCGGCAGGAGGACGCTGTGAGGACTGCCGCAGCCTCACCGTCAGAGCTCGTAGCTGTCCGCGCTGCGGAGGTCCCGTCCGCGAGCTGGAGAACGTCGTGGACGCGGCGATCGCCGACGCTTTCCTGCAGCACGCGGCGGTGGATCCCGTCGCGCAAGGTTCCCTGAGCGATCTGGGCCGCATCGGGGCGCTGCTCGAGCCGTGGGCCCGAGAGGGGTCCGGAGACAGCGCCGAAGAGGGCGCCCCTGGCGCAGCCGAAGACGCGGCCCGAGACACAGAGGCAAAGACGAGCGGAGGAGACCGGCGTGCCTGACGGAGTGGTCCACTGGTTCGACCCTGACCGTGGGGACGCCGAGATCGTGCAGGGAGGGCAGGCCTACCACGTGCCGGCAGGGGAGATCGCCGCCGCCGCCCGCCACCCTGGCGCTCGCGTCCACTTCGACCTCCGACGCGTCGACGGAGTGGAGCACGCCGTCGAGGTGCGACTTCGCCAGAGCGCACGGGCCTCGCGGCACCGACACGGCTTCGGGACGCTGCAAGGGGCCCGCCGTTTCGACACCAAGGGGGGACTGCCGCACGCAAGTGTCCACCCCGAGCTGCACCTCGCGGCCCTCCATCCCCTCCAAGTGGCCCGCGCCTGGGCAACGAGCGTGGCCCGTGGTGACCTCGTCGGGGCGCTCGCCTTGTACGCGCCCGACGCGCTCGTCCACCTCGAAGACCGAGTGATCGACGGACGGACCGCGCTCTCGGGATGGATAGAGGCAACTGCGGCCTTCGCCTGTGATCGCCATGCGAAGGTCGCCGGCGTCGACGACGGCGCGGTGGTCTCGTGGGAGGGGCAATCACCCGACGAGCAGGGGCTCACCGTGAAGTGCCGGATGGCGCACGGCGCGATCGCCGAGCAGTGGGTGCTCGGCCCTGACGAGACCGCCGCACTCTCGGTCCCGACTCCCCAGTCCGAGAACGTTCCTCCGGTGAGCCTGTATGCAACGCCGAACGTCAGCGCGCGCGCCAAGGCGCAGTCGCTGCAGCTGGTCTCCAGCGTCGTGGCGGCGCTCGACACGCCGGTGCTCTTCGCCCGTGTGAAGCTCAGCTGGGAGCCCGACCCGGCGCGTCCCCTTCCGGCCCGTGCCGAGGCGATGCTCGATCTTAACGGCGAGCCGCTGCGCGCGCACGCGTCGGCGCACACCATGACAGAAGCACTGGATGCGCTGTCCCAGAGGCTGCGCGAGCGACTCGAGCACCGAGCGAGCAGACGAAAGGACCTCGAGCGATCCGACGGCGTCGTCGCGCCTGGGGAGTGGAGGCACGGCGACCTGTCCCCCGAGCGACCGCCGTTCTTCGACCGCCCGGTGGAGGATCGCCAACTCGTTCGCCACAAGACGTTGGCCGCCGGCGAGCTCAGCGTGGACGAGGCCGTCTTCGACATGCTCGCGCTCGACTACGACTTCTACCTCTTCGTCGACCTGACCAGCGGGTCGGACAGTGTCATCGAGCGCGCCGACGGCACGACGTACCGGATGACGCGGCTGCAGCCCTCCGCTGACGGGATGGGACCCACCGCTGAGCCCGTCGAACTGACCGACGTCGAGGTCCCCGTGCTCTCCCTGCGCGAGGCGATCGAGCGACTCGGGGCGAGCGGCGAACGCCGCCTCTTCTTCGCCGATGCGGGGTCGGGCCGTGGCGCGGTGCTGTACCTGCGCCACGACGGCCATTACGGGCTGGTCACGGCGCCGTAGTTGCGCCCGCCACCTCTTCAGGCTGCGTCTGCGCCGATGAGGCGATGGACCGCGGCCAAGATCTCGTCGTCGGTCGCAAGCGCGTACTGGTCGCTCAGCCACGCACCCGCCAGCTCGCCGCGAACCCGGCGCAGGGAACCGTCAGGCAGATAGACGAGGCGGTTCAAGAGCCCGTTGCGCACCACCACGCCGAAGGGCTCGGGGTCCCAGCCTGCGCTCGTCACGATCGTGCGGATCTCTTCGATCGAGAACGGAGAATCGGCCCACAGCGGAAGCCATGTCATGACCTCTCCGGGCTTGTGTCCGCCGGCGAGGTAGCCCATGCGAGTTGTGTCCTCGGTGAGCACGTCCAACACGTCGATCAGTCGCCCGTGCCATCCCTTCTCGGCCTCGAGCTCGCGGGCGACACCCGGCCGAACGGCGCCGTTGGCTGCCACGTGATGCGCCAGCGCGTCAGTGAGCTCCTCGATCGTCGGCTCCCCATTGCGGGAGACGGACGCCGCACCGCTGGTCTCTTGCACGTCGTTTCTCCTTCCAGGGGCGTCCGCTCTTGCGAACGGCCAGTGTAGAAGCACGCCCTCGACAAGCTGATCGCCGGGCTAGCGGTCGCCGCGCCCGCCGACGATCCGCCGCATCCAACCCACGCGCGTCGACGCGGCCGCCGCCTCCTTGCACTGGCAGCGTTGCGATTTGGGCACGTGGGCGAGCACCTGCTCCACGTGGGCTCCGCAGCCCCGCCACGAGGGCTGTCCACACTTCCGGCACGTCACAGCTCGGCACATACCCGGCAGGGTATCATGGATACAGGCCGCTCGATCCTCGACGGTCGCCGACCGAGGAGGTTGAGGTGGAACTGCCCGACGAGGTGGTGAAAGACGTGCGGCGCCGCCTGCACCGGGCGGCAGGGCAGTTGGACGCAGTGGACCGCATGCTCGCCGAGGGGTGCGAGTGCCGGGACATCGTGATGCAGCTCTCGGCGGCCACCAAAGCCCTCGAGCAAGTCGGGTTCAAGATCCTCGCGGCTGGCCTCACCTACTGCGTTGCTCACCCCGTGGAGGCCGCCGAGGAGGGCTATGCCCTCGAAGAGGTGCAGCGCATGTTCATGCGGTTGGCGTGAGCGGGGCGGGATCGGGTCCCAGCGGGGCGGGATCGGGCCCCCGGGGCGGGGCGGGATCGGGCCCCCGGGGCGGGGCGGGATCGGGTCCCCCCGATTTCGCGGCAGTTGGAGTGCGGAGCCAGCGCAGGTACTCGGCGTCGCCCAGCAGCGCGAGCCTTCGCTCGAGCACCGGGTTGTCCACACACTGGCTCGCGTGGCAGGCGATCGCCCGGGACTGTGCGCCTCGGTCCACCGGCACGACGACGTCGATCTCCTCTGTGGACCGACCGATGAACGCGGTGTGGAACTGGGCGTTGAGCATGTCGGCGACCCGGCGTGGAACGGCCCAGGCCAGGACCGGGAGTGCGGGCACGCCGGCGACGGCAGCCTCGGTCGCACGGCAGTGATCGGGGTGACCGGTCACGCCCCCCTCGTCGAAGACGAGGACCAGGTCGGCTTCGACCTTCCGGGCGCAGAGCTTCACCTCTTCGGCAAGGCGGTCGAGTGGCTCGGACGCCAAGGAGCCGTCCGGGTGGTCGAGGAGCTCGACCTGTCCGACGCCGAGCATCCTTGCCGCGTCGGTGAGCTCGGCATGCCGAACCTCCCCCAATCGCGCGTGCGTCACCCCCAGCGTGGACGCCTCTCCCCTCGTGAAGCAGAGCACGGCGAGCGCTGCCCCCTGCGCGGCGAAGCGGTGGAGGACGGCTCCGAGACCGAAGCTCTCGTCGTCGGGATGCGCACAGACGGCGAGCACCGACGTCGCGTGCGGCAGCGCGCGGCTGCGGGTTGTGCTCACCTCACCCCGACAGCCGGCCCACCGCCCGCTCGATGGAAGAGGCGGCCTGGGCGCCGAGGGCCTCCAGCTCACCGCGTGCGTCGCTCCCGCTCTCGGCGAGCAGGGTCCTCGGGTCCACGATCGCCACCCGCGTGCGGCCCTCGCCGGCTTCCTCGAGCACCACGTTGCACGGCAAGAGCAGCGCCAAGCCGGGATCGGCGCTGAGAGCCCGGTGCGCGAGCTCTGGGTTGCAGGCGCCCAGGATCTTGAGGGGAGGGCGCTGTACACCGAGCTTCGCTTCCAGGGTCGCGGCGACGTCGATCTCGGTGAGGATCCCGAAACCTTCCTCCGCAAGCGCCGCGCGCACCGCGCGCTCAGCCTCGTCGAGCGGCTGGTCGAGCGTCTTCTCGATTGCTTGCATCAAGCCTTGCCTCCACGTCTCTGTCTGATCGGCCCCTCAACGGGCTTCCTGGGACGTCTCAGGACTTGGCCCGGGCCATCTCGTCGATCTGCCGGCGGACGTCGTCCATGTCGAGCTCCTGCACCTTGGTGATCAGCTCCTCGAGCGCGGCACCGGGGAGCGCTCCGGGCTGAGCGTAGAGCAGTACGTTGTCCCGGAACGCCATGAGGGTCGGGATCGACATGATCCCGAAGCGGGCTGCCAGCTCCTGCTGGTCCTCGGTGTCGACCTTCCCGAACACGAGGTCGGGATGGGCGACCGACGCAGCTTCGAAGATCGGCGCGAACATCCGGCACGGACCGCACCAGCTGGCCCAGAAGTCGACGAGCACGGTCCCGTTGGAGCCCACCGTCTCGTCGAAGTTGTCCTTGTTCAATGCGACCGTTGCCACAGGTCCTCCCGTCTTGCACCGTGCACCCGCGGCACTTGCGCTCGCGGCTTTGCAGCTTGTCGCTTATCCAACAACGATACCCCTAAGGGTATTCCAGGCGGGGGGCCGGCCTTGGTGCAGGTCGCGGCCGGCTCTCGTCACGTTAGGGTTGTGCGCCGACCACTGGAAGGCGTTCCGTTGGCTCGGCGCGCCCGCCGCGGGGTGTCGCAGGGCCTCTGACCAGGTGCGCCACTCGCTGGGAACGGGCGGAACGAGCGGAGCGCGGAGCAGACGGAGCGGACGGGTGCCAGGACGCGATCCTGATCGAACAGAGGGACCGGGACGCACGACGGCTCGCACCGGCGTCCGGCCAGGCACGACGGCTCGCACCGGCGTCGCGCCCGGCACCACCGTGCTCGCCGAGGCGGCCCGGCGCAGGACGTTCGCCATCATCAGCCACCCCGACGCGGGCAAGACGACCCTCACCGAGAAGCTCCTTCTCTACGCCGGCGCGGTCGCAGAAGCCGGCGCCGTCAAGGCCCGTGCCGGGCGGCGGCGTGCCACCTCGGACTGGATGGAGCTCGAGCAGAAGCGAGGCATCTCGATCAGCTCGACGGTGTTGCAGTTCACCTATCGCGATCACGTCGTGAACCTCCTCGACACGCCCGGCCACAGGGACTTCTCGGAGGACACCTACCGGGTGCTCGCTGCGGCCGACGCCGCCATCATGGTCCTCGACGTCGCCAAGGGCGTCGAGGAGCGCACGCGCAAGCTCTTCGAGGTGTGCCGTGCGCGTGCGCTCCCCGTGCTGACCTTCCTCAACAAGTACGACCGGCCCGGCCGTGACCCACTGGCGCTGCTCGACGAGATCGAGAGCCAGATCGGCCTTCGCCCGACGCCGGTGACCTGGCCGGTGGGGATCGCCGGCGACTTCCGCGGGGTGATCGACCGCCGCGACAAGAGCTTGCACCGGTACCGGCGCACCCCGCACGGCGCGACCGTCGCCCTCGAAGAGCGCGCCGAGCCCGACCGGGGGGCGGCGGAGGAAGGCGACGCGTGGCATCAGGCGCTCGAGGACGTGCGCCTGCTCGAGGAGGTCGGCGCCACGCTCGACGTCGCGTCCTTCCTCGCAGGGGAGTCGAGCCCGCTGTTCGTCGGCTCGACCCTCACCAACTTCGGGGTCCGCCACCTCCTCGACGCGGTGGTCGACCTCGCCCCGCAGCCGATGGCGCGCCGCGGCGAGGACGGCTCGCTTCGGCCGCTCGACGCGCCGTTCTCGGGGTTGGTGTTCAAGATCCAGGCCAACATGGATCCGGCACACCGAGACCACGTGGCGTTCGTGCGGGTCTGCTCGGGGCGGTTCATCCGGGGCATGAGCCTGGTGCACGCCCCGAGCGGCAGGCCGTTCGCCACCAAGTACGCGGCCTCGGCGTTCGGCGCCGAGCGCGCCACGATCGACGTCGCCTATCCCGGCGACGTCGTCGGGCTGGTGAACGCCAGCGACCTGCAGATCGGCGACACCCTCTACGAGACCCTGCCGGTGGCGTTCCCGCCCATCGCGACGTTCGCGCCGGAGCTGTTCTGCTCGGCGAGACCCCGCGACACCCGCCGGCACAAGCAGTTCCGCCGGGGCCTCACCCAGCTCGAACGCGAGGGCGTCGTCCAGGTCCTCCGTGACCCCGGCGGTGATCCGGTCCCGGTGCTCGGGGCGGTGGGCGCCATGCAATTCGAGGTGTTCGCCCACCGCCTGGCACAGGAGTTCGGCGCGGAGGCGCTGCTCGCTCCTGCGCCCTTCAAGGCTGCCCGCCACACCGACAGGGAGACCTGTGAGCTGTTGCGCCGTGTACCGGGCAACAGGGTCCTCGCGCGCGCCGACGGAAGCCTGCTCGCGCTCTTCGAGAGCCCTTACCAGCTCGAGCGCTTGGAGGAGGAGCATCCCGAGTGGTACCTCGCGCCGGTCCGGGACGTAGGGGCGGCGTGTTGAGCGGCGTGTTGAACGGGGCAGGAGTGCCGGCCGACAGCGACCCCGCCGCCGGCCTCGGGTAGGTTCCCGCAGCGTGACGCGGCGCCACGTCAGGCTCTCGCTCCTCCTCTCGGGGCTCCGGTGGCGGTGGCGCAGCTCGCTCGCGATGTTCGTCGTGGCTCTTCTCGGGACCGGGATCGGCGCGTTGGGGCCGATCTACCTCGCGCTCGAAAACGAGACGACGCTCACCCAGACGCTGCGCGCCGCACAGCCGGCGAACGTCGGGGCCACCCTCCTGCCCGTGACAGCCCGGCATGACGCGGGCCTCGCACCGGCGGCGCGCGCGTTGGAGCGCTCGGGCATCGGCCGCTTCTACGGCCCACCCATCCAGACCCGGCTCGCCGCGCTGACGACCAGCTCCCGCGGTCAGCCCTACGCCAGCACGCTCGCCTCCAGGACCGGGGTCTGCCATCACCTGCACTTCGTCGCGGGCCGCTGCCCGACCTCACTGGGCGCCATCGCGGTGAGCGACCGGAGCGCCCGCCTGCTCGGCTGGAAGGTGGGCACGCGTGCGGTGGTCGACCTGGGGAAGGGCTCGCGAGCGACCCTCGTCGTCGCGGCCGCGATGATCGCCGCCTCTGGGATCTACGGGCTCGCGCTCGCCGGCGCCGTCTCGTGCGTCGCCCCGTCGCTGCCGACCCCGGGTGCCGGCACCTTGGACCCGT
>JAJYYT010000039.1 GCA_021800645.1 Actinomycetes bacterium | reverse complement strand
CACGTGCCGTAGCTCCCACGATCCAGGCGCTCGAGCGCCAGGTCGACGTCGTCGAGGGCGAGCTCGACGGAGCTCGAGAGCTCCTCGTAGTCGTCCAGGCGACCCTGACCCTGGTGCGGGTGCTCCCCCTCCCCGCCTCCGCCGTCTGCGGTCGCGCTCCCTGTACCGGAGACGGCCGCCGTCTCGGTCGTCCCTCCGGTTCCCTGGACCCAGTGCATCCCCCGAAGGCTACCGTCGCCGCCGTGCCAGCCCGGGGCTCTCCGGCCCGAGCGACACGGGGCCGGTCCCGCAGGGTCCGCAGGGTGCGCGGTCCGCAGGGTGCGCAGGGTCCTGGCCCGTAGGCTGGCAACATGACGACCCGGACGACCACTCCCCCCGACGGAGCGACGGACCATGGCGCGGCGACTTCTCCCGGCACCCGTGCGCTCGTCGAGCTGGTCGGGTGGGACGTGGCGGTGCCCTGCCTCGACGGCGTGGAACGCCCCTACCGCGACCTGGACTGCGCCGCGTCCACGCCGGCCACGCGGGGTGTCGCCCGCGCGGTCGCGGAGCTCCTTCCGCTGTACTCGAGCGTGCACCGCGGTGCCGGGTACAAGTCGCGCGCGTCGACGGCGGCGTACGAGGCGGCGCGCGAGCGTGCCCTCGAGCATGCGGGGCGGGCGGGCGGTGCCGACACGGCGGTGATCTGCCGCAACACCACCGAGGCGGTCAACCATCTCGCCTACCGCCTGACCTGGGAGCCGGGCGATGTCGTCCTCACCACGGTCGTCGAGCACCACGCCAACCTCCTCCCGTGGGGGCGAGTGGCGCGTCGACGGTACGTGGAGTGCACACGAGACGGCACGTTCGGCATCGACGACGTCGTCGCCGGCATGGACGCGCACCCGAGACCGAGGATCGTCGCGATCACCGGTGCCTCCAACGTCACGGGCTGGCTGCCCCCGATCGACGCGATCTGCGACGCGGCCCACGAGCGCGGGATCCGGGTAGTGCTCGACGCAGCCCAGCTCGCACCGCATCGGCCGATCTCGGGGACCGCGGACTTCATGGCGTGGAGCGGGCACAAGATGTACGCACCCTTCGGCGCGGGGGTGCTCCTCGGCCCGCGTGAGGCGTTCGCCTCCGGCGAGCCGTTCCTCGCGGGTGGCGGCGCGGTCGACCTGGTCGACCTCGAGGAGGTGGTATGGACCGAGCCGCCGGAGCGCGAAGAGGCGGGATCGCCCAACGTCGTCGGAGCCGTCGCGCTCGGGGCAGCCGTCGCCGAGCTGCGCGACGTCGGGTGGGACGCGATCGCAGCCCACGAGCACCGACTGGCCGCGGCGCTGCGCGACGGCCTCGCCGGCATCGACGGCGTCCGCCTCCTGGGCCCGCCGCCCGAAGTGGCCACCCTCGCCGTGGCGACGTTCACGGTCGCCGGCATGCACCACGGGCTCGTGGCTGCGCGGTTGAGCGCCGAGTGGGGCATCGGCGTCCGCCACGGCTGCTTCTGTGCGCACCCCTACCTGTTGCGCCTCCTCGGCCTCGGGACCGACGCCGTGGCCGCAGCGCGGGCGCAGGTGAAGGCCAACGACCGCCGCAGCATCCCCGGCGCCGTGCGCGCGAGCTGCGGTCTCGGCACGACGATGTCCGACGTGGAGGCCCTGCTCCAGGCGGTGCGGCTGGTCGCCTCGGGCGAGCCGCCGCCCGTGCCCTACCGGCAGGACGCGGTCACCGGCGACTTCCACCCCGAGACCGCGCGGTCGGGCTGGTGGACGCCTGATCGCGCTGCGGGCGGAGGCTGCGGGCGCGGCTGACAAGCCGGACCCGTGCACCGGTACTGCGGCAGGGGCGTCTCATCGGAGCACCGGCACCGGAGCACCGGCAGTCAATCGGCGAGTGCCGTGGTCGATGCCGGCCCCGGGTCGGCCCCGGAAGCGAGATCGCAGACCGTGCTACGAGCCACCGTGCACGGGAGCGTCGCACCGCCGACGGCGATCCCGTAGCGTCCGGTGCGGAGCCAACCGTCCGCATCCTCGTCGTCGTCCTCACCGTGCGGGTCGACACCCGTCTCGACGTAGCCCAGCGCGACCGCACGCTTCGCGAGGTGGCTGTACCCGGCCGTCGTCGTGCTGCCCACGGGATCGCCGTCACGGAGGATGACCTCACCCCCCCACGCCATCGCCGAGGGGTCTTCCACCTCGAGCACCACGAGACGGCGGCGCAACCCGGCGCGGGCCTGCGCCTCGAGCGCATCCCGCCCTCGAAAGTCATGGCGACTGTCGAGAAGGCTCGGTTCGCCTGCGAGCGTCGCCTCGAGTGGGGTGCGGTCCGAGGTGAGCTCCCGCCCCCATCGGCGGTACGCGGCGTCCAAGCGCAGGGAATCGTACGCGTACCACCCGGCTTGGGCGAGGTCGACGTCTGCTCCTGCGTCGAGGAGCGACCGATATGCGTTGACCGCCTGATCGGAAGGCACGAGCAGCTCCCAGACGTCGAGCGTGCCCAAGCACGTGTGGAACGTCACGGCCGTGGCGTACCCCACCTCGACCCGCCGCGCCGCGCCCCGCGGGAGCCGGTCGACGTCACGCACCGCGCCCGACAGGCTGCCCAGCAGCGCCGCTGCCCGGGGGCCGACGAGAACGAAGAGCCCATAGGCCGCAGAGACGTCGACGACGCCGGCCCCGGTGCCCGCCTTGCACGCAGCGCGCACGAGCCCGAGGTCCTTCGTCGCCTCCCCGGCACCGGACAGGACCAGGTACTCGTCGGATGCCATCCGCACGACGTCGAAAGACCCCAGGTAACGGCCGTCGTCATCGAGGGCCGCCGTGCGCACCGCATGCCCAGGCTCGACGTCGACGTCTCCCGCACAGAGCCTTCCGAGCGCCGATGCCGCGCCGTCGCCGTGCACGAGCAGCTTCGCGCGCCCGCTGTCGTCGATGAGCGCCGCTGCGCGCCGGGCCGCGTGCACCTCGCCGCCGACCCCGCCGAGCCATCTCGGAGCCCCCCAACCGTGTGCGCCGCAGGTCCACTGGCCCGCGGGGTCGAAGAGGTTGGCGCGCTCCCATCCGTCGGCCGTGCCGAAGCTCGCACCGGATCCGTCGAGGACGTGGTGCACCGGCGAGCGGCGAAGCCCCCGCGCCGTCTCGAGCTCCCGGTCGGGCCACGCCATCGCGTAGTGCAGGCCGACCGACTCGACCACCCGATCGCGCAGGTACGCACTGTTCGCGTGCGCCGCCGAGAACCGCCGGACGTCGACGGGCCACAGGTCGAACGGCGCCCGGCCATGTGCGATCCAGTGGGCGAGCGCCCACCCCGCGCCGCCGGCCGAGGCGATCCCCATCGAATTGAACCCCGCCGCGACGAAGAGCCCGGAGACACCGGGCACGGCGCCGAGCAGGAAGTGTCCGTCGGGCGTGAAGCTCTCCGGGCCGTTGTAGAGGATCTTGACGCCGGCGTTCGCGAGCGCGGGCACCCGCTCTATCGCCCCTTCCATGAGCACCGAGAAGTGCTCCCAGTCCTCCGGGAGAAGCGTGAACTCGAACTCGGCCGGTAACCCACCTGTGCCCCATGGCTTGGCGCGGACCTCGAACCCTCCGACGACCAAGCCTCCTACCTCCTCTTTGAAGTAGACGCGGCCGTCGGGGTCGCGAAGAACGGGCAGGTCGGGGTGCACCCCGTCGATCGGCTCGGTCACGGCGTAGAAATGCTCGGCTGCGTGCAGCGGCACGACGGCGGTGCAGTCGACCACGAGCTCCTGCGACCACATGCCGGCGCAGTCGACCACCACGTCGCACCCGAGCGATCCCTCCGTGGTCTCGACGGCACGCACCTTCCCGCCAGTGGTGTCCACCTTCGTGACCGCGATCCGCTCGAACGCCTCCACACCGCGCGCCCGAGCAGCGTGGAGGAGCGACGCCGTCAGGTCGACGGGGTTCACGCGGCCGTCACCGGGGAGATGGATCGCACCGGTGAGATCGCCCGTGCGCGCGAGCGGCCAGAGCGCTCGCACCTCGCGAGGGTCCAGTACGGTGCATTCCACGCCCTGCAGGCGCGCAGCCTCCGCGCTTCGCTGGAGCTGGACCATGCGCTCCGGGGTCCGCGCAACCGAGATGCTCCCGGTGCGGCGCCAGCCCGTCGCGCGCTCCGACTCCCCCTCGAGACGTTCGTAGAGCTCGGTGGAGTAGCGCACGAGACGGGTGAGGTTGGAGCTCGACCGAAGCTGGCCGACGAGACCGGCTGCATGCCAGGTCGTCCCGCCCGTGAATGCGCCCCGCTCGAGCACGACCACGTCGGACCAGCCGATGTCCGCGAGGTGGTAGGCCACGCTCGCGCCGATCACGCCACCGCCTACGACGACGACGCTCGCACGTGGCGGCACTACGACGCCCATGGCGAGCAGTGTCGCCTACGGGCGGCTCCGGTTCAACGGTTATTCGTCTATGCGGACCATAGACGCGCCAGATCGCGATCGCCCGCATAGGCGAACGGACCCTGGGCAAGCCGTCGGCCGTCCGCGATACTCGTCACCAGCATGCCGCGGGGCAGGGACTACGCCGCCCTCGTGCTGCCCACGCCGCCCTCGTGGTGCCAAGGAGGAGCTCTCATGAACGTCGACGAGCCGCTGGTCCTCTTGAACCCGGGTCCAGCCTGCACCTCCGATCGCGTGCGCGCCGCGCTGGGTCGCGGGGACATGTGCCACCGGGAGCCCGAGTTCTCGGCGCTCTTGGAGTCGATCCGATCGGGGCTCGTCCGCTCTCTCGGCTTGGCGGACGGCCACGAGGCCATCGTGGTGACCGGCTCGGGGACCTCCGCGCTCGAGATGGCGGTCATCAGCTCCGTGCGCGCGGGCCGAAAGATGCTCGTGGTGGTGAACGGCGTCTACGGCGAGCGGATCGCCCGGATCGCCCGCGTCAACGGGATAGAGGTCATCGAGGCCCGTTTCGCCATCACCGTCCCTGCAGACCCGGCCGAGATCGTCGACGTCTTGGATCGCCACGCGGACGTCGACGCCGTCGCCTGCGTCGAGCACGAGACGTCCACCGGCCTCTTGAACCCCGTCGCCGAGCTCGGGCGCGCGCTCGCGTCGCGCCCGGTGACCTTCGTGATCGACGCCATCAGCTCGATGGCGTGCGAAGAGCAGGACCTTTCGGCGGTCGGGGCCGACTTCATCGCCGGCACGGCGAACAAGGGGCTCCACGGATTGCCGGGCATCTCCTTCGTGCTCGCGTCGCAGGCGGGGATCGAGCGGCTCCAGGCGGTGCCCGAACGCAGCCTGTACCTGAACGCCGCCACGTACCTCGTCGGCCAACGGAGCGGCGACGTCCCCTTCACGCCCGCGGTCCAGGTCTGCTACGCCCTCGATGAGGCCATCAAGGAGTTCGAGGAGGACGGCGGGCACAAGCGCCGTGCGGAGGACTATCGCGAGCGCGCGGAGCTCGTGCGGTGCGGCTACCAGGATCTCGGGCTCGAGATCCTGATCGAAGAGCCCTACCGCGCGAACTGCGTGACCGCCCTGCGCCTTCCCGCCGGCATGGAGTACCCGACCCTCCACGACCGGCTGCGGCGACGCGGGTTCGTCATCTATGCCGGACAGGGGAACCTGTCGTCGGAGATCTTCAGGGTCGCGACGATGGGGCATCTATCGCTTCCCACCCTGTCGCGGTTCTTGGACGCGCTTGGCGACAGCCTCGGTGAACGCTGACTCCCGGCGGACCGCTGCAGGGTCTGCCGGCATAGGATCGCCTGCCGTGCCGTCCGGGGTCGACATCAACTACTACCGGTTGTGGGTGTTCAAGACGGTCGCGGAGGCGGGTGGCTTCTCGGCCGCCGCGGAGCGGCTGTTTATGAGCCAGCCGTCCGTCTCCACGCATGTGCGACGCCTCGAATCCTCCCTCCACGTGAGGCTGTTCGACCGCTCCGGCGCCCACATCCGCCTGACCGACGAAGGCGAGGTGCTCCTCGAGTACACGACTCGCCTCTTCGTGCTCGCCGACGAGGCGATCCGCGCCGTGCACCAAGTGTCCGAGCTCGAGACCGGCAGGCTCACCGTCGGCGGCACCACGACCGTCGGCACGTATCTCGTACCCCAGCTCCTGGCCTCGCTCCACCGGACGTACCCCGGCCTCAGCTACGACATCATCGTCGGCAACGCCGCGCAGATCTCGAAGGAGCTGGTTGCAGGCAATCTCGGGCTGGCTCTCGTCGTCGGCAACCTCGACGCCCCTCAGCTCGACTGCGAGGTGATCCTGAAAGAGCGGCTCCTCCTCGTCGCCCACCCGAGCCACCCGCTCGCCGGCTCGCGCGTCGACCCCGCCGACCTCGCCGCCGAGCGGTTCTTGCAACGCGAGCGCGGCTCGAGCACCCGAGCGCTCCAGGAAGCAGCGCTCTTGCAGTGGGGCCTGCAAGACGTGCAGTGCACCGAAGTCTGGGGTCCGGAGACCTGCAAACACGCCGCAGCCGAAGGGCTCGGCATCACCCTCGTCTCCGAGCAGGCGGTGAGTCGGGAGGTGCAGCTCGGGCTCCTATCGGTCCTCGACGTCGAGCCGATGCCCCCAGTCCGCCCCGTGGCGCTCGCGTACCGCCGCGATCGGCTCCTCTCCCCCGCAGAGCGTGCCTTCGCCGCTCTGGCGAGAGCGGTGAGGGACTGGCCCCACGAAGAGCTCGACGGCGTCACGCCGCGCCCGGCGGGCTGACCGCCCGCGGCCCACCAGAAGCAGCCCGGGCGCCCACCCGATCAGGGCCCGGCGACCGGTCCGGATCCGTGCCCGAGCTCGAGCACACGCTCGGCCGGCCCGTCGTACCAGTCCGGCCCTTGCATCGAGAGCGAGAGCGGCTGCATCATCGCCGCTCCTGCCGACGCGCGCCACCCGACCTCCCTCGTCGACTCCTCGATCGTGTGCGCGCACAACGACACGGTACGGGCCACGAGGAACAGCGCCTTGATCTGCACTGGGAGGAACTCCATGTCCAGGCCGATGCAGCCCATCGAACCAGGGCCGTTCAGGTACAGACGCCGACCGAATATCCCTTCGGTCGCGTCTTCCATGTCGCGAGCGATGGCGACGTACTCGCCGGAGATCCCGAGCTCGTCCGCGAGCCCTAGCAGGCGGTCGGTCCGCGGGTCGCGGATGTGCTGTGGGTGGTGGAACCCCGGCATCGACTCGCGCCGCGCCCGCATCTCGGCGACCGTGCGGCGTGCCGCCTCCGTGCGGTCGATCCCTTCGGCAGCCGCCCGCTCGGCGACTCCCAGGAACATCTGCGCGGGTCGGTCTGCCGTCCCGTGCAGACGGCCGATCGCGGTCATCCCTGCCGCGACCGCTGCGCTCAACTCGGCACCGCCGGCGGCTGCGAACCGAACCGTGGCCGACGACGGCGACATGGCGTGCTCGGCCAGCGAGACCATCATGGCGTTGGTCATCGCGGCGTGCGTCCGGCTCGGCAGCTCGCCGCGCAGCACGAGGTAGGTCATCGTCCCGAAGTCGATGGTGCCCGTGAGCTCGTTGACGTCGTAGCCGCGGACAACGATCCGGTCCCTCGTCTTGTAGGCGATGCTCGTCCTCCACCGGAACGGTTGCTGGGCCGGTGCCTCGTCCTTCACCTTCACGCCGTCCTCCTTCGTCACTCGATGCCTCCTTCGCTCAGCCCTGCTCTCTCGGGGAAGTACCGCCGTTCGGGGTCGAGCACGTCGCGCAAGAGCGCGAGGTGCTCGACCGGCGGTTGCTCGACCGTACCGACGTCGTCCGGCACGACCGGCGTGAACGCCATGCGCTCGAGCACTGTGGCGACGGACACCCCCGGCATCAGCGCCTGGAGCCGGAGTCGGCCGTCATCGTCGTCTCCCTCCATGACGCACAGATCGGTGAGGACCGTCACCGTGATCGGCGGGAGCCCAGCGCGACGGCGGGCTCCGGGCCCGGTCAGGAACCCCGGGCTCGTCACGAAGTCGCAGCGGGCGGGGAACCGGCGGCGCTCGTGAGACATGACTACCACCAGCCGCCGGCAGTGCGATGCGATGTCGTTGGCACCCCCGCTCCCGGGGAGCCGACGGCGCCGACCGTCCGAACCGACGACCCAGGTCGAATTGATGTTGGCATGCTCGTCGACCTGCGCGCCGCCCAGGAACCCCACGTCCACGAGCCCTCGCTGGACGAAGCCGCCCAGCACCTCGAGCAGCGACCCGAGGCGGCTCGGTGCGTGCATCAGCCTCGGATCCACCACCGACATCGGCGTCGGGAGGACCTGAGGAAAGATGACGCCACTCTCTATGATCAGGCGCACCGCGGGCGCGTGCGTCCGCTGCGCGACGAGCGCGGCAAGCAGCGGGAGCCCCGTGCCGACGATGACGCACTCCCCGTCGCAGATATGGCGCGCTGCCTCGAACACGAGCAGCTCACGATGGGTGGCGCACTCGATCACAGCACCTCTCCCATCGTCCGTACGAGCCCGGCGCGGATCTCTCCCGTCGGGTCACGCCGGTCGAGGTAGGCATCGAAATCCACGACGCCGCGGACGTGCTCGTCCAACCAGTCCCTGAGCTCGTCGTCGCTGACCCGAGCGCGGGCCTGGTAGTCGACGATGTCCTCCTCGCTGAAGTCGTAGCGACGGTAGACGGCGGTCGGGAACGCACCGAACGGCTGGACAACGACGGCGCCGACGTAGGCCGACGGCAACGTCACCTGCTCGGGTCGCTGCGTGACCACCGAGTCACCAAGAAGCTCCTCGCAGGTCACGATCGTGACCCGCGAAGCCTTCGCCATCTCCACCTCATGGCTGGTCACCCCTTCGATGATCACGTTGCCCTGGCTGTCGGCGGCGTGCACGTGCAGGATGGACACGTCCGGGCACGCGGCCCGGAGCAGGATGACCGGGTCGTGCTGCCAGGGGTCGACAGCTGCCGCCATGCTGCCCGACGGCGGCGCGCCGAGCGGTGGTGCCATGTCGCTGCCGAGCAGGCTCACGGTCGGCACGAACGGCAGGCCCAGCGAGCCTGCCAGGAACCTCGTCACCATCGTGAGGTGGCTGTGGTCCTCCACGGCGATCGTGCCGCGCTGGATGGCGCGGCGCCACGAGAAGATCGTGCCGTAACGCTCGAGGTTGCCGCTGCCCTGCTCGGTGCGCACCACGAGGCCGGCGGCGACCAGCATGTCGGCGGGTAGAGAGAGGTTACAACCCATGAGCACGAGTCCGCCGACGCCCTGGCGCACCACCTCGTGGACGATGGCCATCGGGCAACGGTTGACGTTCTGCCCACCCATTCCCACGATCGAACCCGGGAGGACGAACCGCCGTACCGCCTCCTCGGCCGTCATCACTTTCGTGCTCCCGTCCAGCACGGGAGCAACACCGTCGCGCTGGATGTCGTTGCGGCTGGTGCCGGGCGAGTGTCGCGCCCCAAGCGTGCCGTCGGCGCGACCGTCGGGTGTCAGTACGTGATGCACGCAGACTTCCAATCCGTATAGAACTCCCAGACTTGCGGCGCGATCTCAGGCGGGCCGAAGGCCGACGCCTTGACCCCACCGTGCGGCATGTGCGAGTAGGAGCCGACCCCGGGACGGTTCACGTGCAGCATCCCGGCTTCGAGGCGTGCAAGCGCCTCGAACGCCAACGACTGGTCCTTGGTGAACACCGCTGCCGCCATGCCGTAGCGGACTCCGTTGGCCACGTGCATCGCTTCGTCGAAGCCGTCCACGGAGATCACGGAAAGCACGGGACCGAAAACCTCCTCTTGGGCGATCGCCGCGTCGGGCGTCACATCGACGAGGATGCTCGGCTGCATGTAGTACCCCCTCGGGAGGTCTTTGGTGATCCGTGCCCCGCCCAGTACCGCCGTCGCGCCCGATGCCGTGGCAGCCGTGACGGCTTCGAGACAGGCATCCAGGCGCTGGGCACTCACCACCGGACCGATATCGGAAGCAGGGTCGGCGCCGGGACCCACCGCGTAAGCAGCGACCACCGCCGCGATCCGTTCGACGAGCGCGTCGCGGACGCGCCGGTCCACAACCAGCCGGCTGGTCGCGCTGCAGCGCTGCCCGGCCTGTCCGAACGCACCAAGGACGACGGCCCGTGCCGCCGCGTCGAGATCGGCGTCATGGAGGACAATCAGGGCATTCTTCCCACCGAGCTCCAGCTGGGTGCGAAGGAGACGCGGGGCTCCAGCCACGTGGATCGAAGTGCCGACGGCGAGAGAGCCAGTGAACGAGATCCCGGCGACGCGCACGTCCCTCACCAGCTCCTCGCCCGGGATACGGTCGCCCTGGACGAGGTTCAGCGCGCCTGCCTCCACTCCCGCGTCGGCGAACACCTCGACGAGCAGCGCCGCCGTGAGGGGGGTGAACGGCGAAGGCTTCAGGACCGCCGTGCACCCGGCCAACAGTGCCGGTGCGACCTTCCAGAGGGGGATCGCGAGCGGGAAGTTCCACGGAGTGATGAGCCCGACGACGCCGATAGGCGTCCGGAACGTGAAAGAGAACGTCCGCGCCTCTTCGGCCGGCGTGGTGACGCCGTTCAGCCGCCGGCCCTCCCCAGCGGTGAACGCGAGGATCGACAGGGCGCGTGAGACCTCGGCACGCGCCTCCCGCAGGAGCTTGCCCTGCTCGCGGGTCACCGCGACGGCCAGCTCCTCCGCGCGTGTGCGCATGATGGCGCACGCACGTTCGAGAATCTCACCACGTCGCACCGGTCCGAGCTCTCTCCATGCTGCCGCAGCTTCCGAGGCCGCGGTCACAGCATCTGCTGCATCGGCGGCGTCGGAGTCGGCGAAGTTTCCTATGACATCGGTGACATCCGACGGGTTGACATTGGGTCGGGTGGCTCCGCTCAGCGCTGGTCGCCACTCGCCACCGATGAAGTTGTTCTCTCGCCTCGAGTCGTCTGTCATCTCTGCACCTGGCCTATGTCTCGCCGGAAGTGTCGCCGGCCTCAGCGGGTGGCCGTCCCTGCTGTCGTCGATACCTTGCGCCGACGACAGCAGGGGAACAACCCCGATCTGACAATGGGGGCCATTCGTTTCTCTGGTGGGGATCCATCAGCGAATGACCGCTCGCGT
>JAJYYT010000038.1 GCA_021800645.1 Actinomycetes bacterium | reverse complement strand
CGGCCTCTATGAGCACTCTCCTGATGTTTCAATGTCTTCCATATTAGTTCCTGCCGTATCGGGTACGGAGCAGACGGAGCGCGGCCTGCGGTCCGACCGAAGTCAGCGCTGCTGGGGCGATCACGCGCGCCCGGGGGCCGGCCTGCAGGAGGAGCCGCTCGAGCCAGGCGCGCCCTCCCACCGCGACCGTGACCCGGAGCGCAGAACCGGCGACCTGCTGCTCCTCGAGCACGGGCACCGAGTCGGCGACCCATCGCGCGTCGCCTGCGAGCTCGAGCGTGGCCGTCTCGGTGCCAGGTCCCGGGACGAAGGCGCCCGCCCCTGAACGGCCCTCTGCTGCGGCCTCGACCGGTCTGCCGAGCGGGCGGACCTCGCGGACGCGGTCGACACGGAAACGGCGCACCGCTCCGACCCTGTGGCAGTAGGCGTCGAGGTACCAGTGGCCGTCGAGCGAGAAGAGCTCGAGCGGCTCCACCACGCGCTCGCTGGTCTCGTCGGTCGAGACGGCGTGGTACACGATCTCGGCCTGCTCGCGCGCCTCGACGAGCGCCCTCACCTCTTCGAGGAGCGGCGGCGCGTCGATCCGGACCACGAGGCGCCGGTCATCGCCCAGCACCGCCTCGAGCTTCCGCAGCGCGCGCGACAGCGCCCCGTCGCGATCTGCGCCCGGGACTGCGAGGATCGTGCGCGCGGAGGCCGCGAGCGCGAGGCCCTCGGCAGGCGTGAGCCGTCTCGGCCGTGCGAGCCCCTTTGGCAGGAACGCCTCGACCACCTCGTCGCTCACCACGATCTCGAGCAGCGTGTCAGGCGTGTAGGGAGGGACGCCGCAGCACGCGGCGAGCTCCAGCTCCCGGACGACCTCGTCGGGAGCGAGAGCGAAACGCTCGGCGACCTCGGCGATCGGCGCCGCGCCCACTTCCGCGAGCCAGGCCACGATGGCGAGCAGGCGGCGAAGGCGCGCGCTCGCACCTCTCGCACCGGTGCGGGGCGCGGCGGCTGGGCGGAGGCCCCGCACCGCCCCCTGGCGGCGCGCGGCGCCTTCGGTCTTCGAGCCGCCGCGACGGCGGCTCGCCTCCGCGGCGCCTTCTGGCGCCGGTGCCGGCGCCGGCCGCGCGCGTGCGCTCACCGGGGCGACCGTGCCGTCGGCGCCACGCGCGATCTCCTCCAGCCAGGAGACCACGGCCGCACGCGCCTCTGGCGGTCCAACCACCTCGGCGTGATGGAGCAACCCGAGGACCCAGGACCTCAGGACGTCGAAGCTGCTCACCCCAAGGGACAGCAGGACCGACCCGTCCGGCGCCCGATCGATAAGCGCGCGCTCTCCGACCTCGGCGACCACGCGCGCCCCTTCCACCGCGTCGACTCGCACGAGCACGTGTGCCGCATCCTCGTCGTCTCGCCACAAGTCGACTGGTGCATCGCTGGTCGCGACGTCCTCGGGGACCACGCCGCTCCCCGAGTGCCCCGGCGCGCCGAGCGCCTCGATGCGGTCGACGCGGTAGGTCCGCCGGGCACCCTGCTCGCGCTCCCAGCCGACGAGGTACCAGCGACCCGCGCGGAAATGGAGGGTCCCCGGCGACACCGAGCGCCACGTGCCGTGGTAGGAGAAATGGACCTCAGCCTTCGAGCGGAGGGCCTCGAAGAGCGGAACGAGCGCTGCGGGGGCATCGACCTGGGCCACCGGGCGCGCCTGCGCGGCACCCCAGGCCCCCAGCTTCGCCAGCGCGTCCCTCCCGCTCGGGTCGCCGAGGTCGACGCCCGCGACGGCGAGGTGCAGCGCCGCCTGCTCGTCGGGCTCGAGCTCGACGTCCGGAAGATAGAAGTCGTCGGGATCGATCCGGTACCCGTACTGCTCGGGGCCGTCGACCGGCTCGGTCAGCACGGGGATCCCTTCTTCTCTCAGGACCCGCTTGTCGCGCTCGAACGCCTGACGACGGCCGGCGTGCGACGCCGGGTACCCCGGAACGGCTGCAGCGATCTCCTGGAGCGTGCGCGGCGTCGGCGCGCCGAGCAGGACCAGTACGAGGTCGGTCAGTCGTTCGAGGCGGTCGGGCGTCGCCACCCCGATCAGCGTAGGACGCCTGGGCTCGGATCGGCGTAGACATCTGGGGTGCGCTCGCCCGCGACCGCCTCGGCCGATCGGGGATGGCGAACAGGGCATGCCGAGCACTCTGCCCACAGCGGGGGCCGTGGTCGGTCGCTGGTCAGCCGTGCACGTACTTGATGTAGGTGAGCATCGGGAGGTACAGGCTGATGATCACGGTACCGACCACGCCGCCCATCACCACGACGAGGAGCGGCTCGAGGATCGACGAGAGGTTCTCGACGGTCTGGTCCACCTCACTCTGGTAGTAGAGCGCCGCCTTGCCGAGCATGTCGTCGAGCGCGCCGGTCTGCTCCCCGACCTCGACCATCTGGACGATGAGCTGCGGGAAGATCGGGTTGGCGCGCATGGGATCGGCGAACGGGCGTCCCTCGCGCACCGCGCGCTTGATCTCCTGGGTCGCCCTCGAGAGGACCGCGTTCCCCGATGCCCGCCCGACGATGTCGAGCGACTCGAGCACCGGGACGCCCGACGCCACGAGCGACGCAAGCGTGAAGGAGAAGCGTGCGAGCGCGGTCTTGTGGACGAGCGGGCCGAAGATCGGGGGGCGGAGCTTCCACGCGTCCCACTTCTCGCGGCCACGCTCGGTCGCGATCCATCGTCTGACCCCGACGATCGCAAGGACGACGACCGCGAGCACGATCCCTGCACGCCAGCTCGCGAGCGTGTTGGAGATCTCGATCACGATCTTCGTCGGGACTGGAAGCGGCGCGTCCAGCGTCTTGAACAGGTTCTTGAAGACCGGGACGATGACCACCATCATCACGACGAAGAGCAGAGAGATGACGCTCACCACGACCACCGGGTACGTCATCGCGCCGCGGACCTTGCGGGAGATCGCGACCTGTTTCTCGAGCGCTGTCGCGACGGTCTTCAGCACGACGTCGATCGATCCTCCGAGCTCGCCCGCGCGGACCATCGACACGTACAGCTCGTCGAAGACCTTCGGATGGGCTGCCAGCGCCTGCGAGAGCGCTAGACCGGACTCCACGTCATCGCGCACCGAGCGCAGGATCCGGCCGAGGTGCTGGTTCGTGACCTGCGCCGAGAGCACCGTCAGCGCCCGGGTGATCGAGAGGCCGGACTCCACCATCGTGGCGAACTGGCGGGTGAAGACTGCGACGTCCTTGGCCTTGATCCGGTCGGTCACCCCCGGGATCACGAGCTCGCCCCGCAGGCTCCCGCTCGTCGGCGTGACCGAGACCGGCAGGTACCCCATCGAGCGGAGCCTGCTCACCACCAACGCGAGGTTGTCGCCGTCGAGCGACCCCTCGATCAGGTTGCCGCTCCTGTCGCGCACCTTGTAGTCGAAGGTGGTCGCCACGTCACCTCCCGAGCAGGTGGGTGCGGAAGTCCTCCGCGCTTCGGCACCGGTCGAGCGCCACGCCTTCGCTCACCGCCCGCTCCCGCACGAGCTTCGCGAGGCTCTGGTCCATCGTCAGCATCCCGTGTTGAGCACCGGTCTGCATGAGCGAATAGATCTGGTGCGTCTTCGCCCCGCGGATCAGATGCTGGACCGCGGGCGTGCACACGAGGACCTCTGCGGCGACGCGCCGGCCCTTGCCGTCCACGGTCGGAACCAGCTGCTGGGTGACGACGCCTGCGAGCGACGACGCCAGCTGGATGCGGATCTGTTCCTGCTGGTTCGGGGGGAACACGTCGATCACCCGGTCGATCGTGGAAGGGGCGTCCTGGGTGTGGAGCGTCGCGAGCACGAGATGGCCCGTCTCTGCCGCCGTGATCGCAGTCGAGATGGTCTCGAGGTCGCGCATCTCGCCCACGAAGATGACGTCGGGGTCCTGGCGCAGCGCTCGTCGCAGCGCCTCGGCGAACGACTTCGTGTCCTCGCCGACCTCGCGCTGGGTCACGATGGAGCGCTTGTGCTCGTGGATGAACTCGATGGGGTCCTCGACGGTCACCACGTGCAGCGGCCTCGTGCGGTTGATCACGTCGATCAGCGCGGCGAGGGTGGTCGACTTGCCCGAACCGGTGGGCCCGGTCACGAGCACGAGGCCGCGGCGGAGCTGCGCAAAGGTGAGGACCGTGTCGGGTAGGCCGAGGGTCTCGAGCGCGGGCACCTGGTTCGGGATCGGCCGGAGGGCGACCGCGACCGTCCCGCGCTGGAGGCACACGTTGACGCGGAACCTTCCGACGCCGGCGATCTCGTGGGAGGTGTCGAGCTCGTGGTCGGCTTCGAACTGCTCGCGCTGGCCCTGAGTGAGGATGCCGTAGACGAGGTTGCGCAACGTCTCGTGGTCGATCCTCCCCACCTCTTCCATCGGCCGCAGCGCGCCGTGCACGCGCAGGGTCGGCGGCATGGACGCGGTCAGGTGGACGTCGGAGGCCCCGAGCCGCACCGCATGACGGAGGAGGTCGTCCACGTGCAAGGGCAGCGGCCTGTCGGCGACCGTGGAGATGACACCGGGGACGACCATCCCGTTGAGCCCGTCGAGCCCGTTCGCGGAGATGTCGGTCATGCGACCACCCTCAGGACTTCCTCCAGGGTCGTGTAACCGGCGATCGCCTTGAGCAGGCCGTCCTGGCGCAACGTCCTCATGCCCTGCTCCACCGCTTGGCGTTCCATGGCGAGGATCGAGCGCTGCTCGATGATCATCCGTTGGATCTCCTCGGTCATCAGCATCACCTCGCCGAGGAGCATCCGTCCGTAGTACCCGGTGTTGCTGCAGGTGCGGCAGCCGTTCGCGCGATAAAGGCGCGACACGTCGAGCCCTTCGAGGTCCGTTTCCTTGTAGCCGGCGGCGTAGAAGTCAGCGAGTGACGCGTCGAAGGGCGTCTTGCACCGGTCGCAGAGGACCCGCGCGAGCCGCTGGGTGAGGACGCCGCTCACCGCGGAGGTCACCAGGAACGGTTCGATCCCCATCTCGGTCAGTCGAAGCGGCGTTCCTGCCGCAGTGTTCGTGTGCAGCGTCGAGAGCACGAGGTGCCCCGACAGCGCGGCCTCCATGGCGATCGTGGCGGTCTCGATGTCACGGATCTCCCCCACCAAGATGATGTCGGGGTCCGCCCGCAGGATCGAGCGCAACGCGGTCGAAAAGTGCATCCCCACCTTCGAATTGATCTGGACCTGGGTGATCCCTGCGATCTGGTACTCGACGGGGTCCTCCACGGTCACCACCGACTTCTCCGGCGACATGACCTCATGGAGGGTCGCGTAGAGCGTGGTCGTCTTCCCGGCGCCGGTCGGCCCGGTCACGAGGAGGACCCCGTACGGCTGGTCGTAGGCCTGCGCGTACCGCGCGAGGGTGTCCGGGAAGAAACCGAGGTCCGAGAGCCGGCGGATGCCCGCGGACTTGTCGAGGAGCCGCATGACGCACGACTCGCCGTAGAGCGACGGGATGACGGCAAGCCGCAGGTCGATCTGACGGTCGCCTACCGACACCGAGACGCGCCCTTCCTGGGGCACTCGGTGCTCGGTGATGTCCATCTCCCCGAGGACCTTCAGCCGGCTGATGACCGCGGCGTGGATCGCGGGCGATGCCGAGCTCGCATCGTGCATCACCCCGTCGATCCGGAAGCGGATCCGGAGTCGCTTCGGCGTCGGCTCGATGTGGATGTCCGACGCCCGCTGGTTGAGCGCCTGGAGGATCAGGACGTTCACGTACCGGACGATGGGCGCGTCTTCGACGACCGACTGGAGGCTCTCGAGCTCGAAGCCGGCCGTGTCCGGCGCCGCACGGCCCGCCGCGTGCTGGGCGGCGGCCTGCACGTCGGAGTCCGGCTCGTGGATGCGGCGCAGGTGCACGTCGATCTGCGCACGCGTCGCGACCACCTGGCGAAAATTGCGTCCGAGGATGCTGCGAAGATCGTCCAAGGCGAAGACGTCGGTCGGATCTGCCATCGCGATGACCGGCACGCCCCCGTCGAAGCCGATCGCAAGGACCATGTGGCGGCGCGCGACCGCCTCGGGGATCAGTGCCGCAGCGGCGGGATCCGGCGTCGCCGCCGCGAGGTCGACGAATGGCAAGCCGGCCTCGCGAGCCATCACCTGGACCAGGTCGTCCTCGGCCACGAGGCGCTCACCGAGCAGGTAGCGCGTCAGAGACTCTCCGAGCGCTTCGTGGTCGCGCACCGCCCGTGCCATGTCCTGGGCCGTCACCCGACCGCTCGCGACCAACGCGCGGGCGAGCGGCGGCCAACCTCCGTCGCCAGCCGACCCGCTGGCGGCGCCCAGTGGGGCGCCGCCAGTCAGGCCGGTGGCGTCGTCCGCCTCACCGCTTGGGGAGCCTGAGCCGGGGAGCGGCGAGGGCGGCGACGAGCGTGGCGGCGCGGGTGGAAAGCCAGGCACCGGCACGAAAGGAAGGGAAGAGACGCTCTGGGGTGCGATCGGCGGGAGCGGCGCGAACGGGGGCGGCGGAGGCGGGGGTGGCGCAACGGGAGGTGGCGCCTGGAGGAGCGGCGCGGGCGGGGGTGGCGCAACGGGAGGTGGCGCCTCCACCTGCGGCTGCGCACTGTCCTCGCGGACTGGCTGCCAAGCGATGGGGGGCGAGACGTCGGGAGGTCCGGGAGCAGGTCCTCCTCCTGGCACGCCGGGCGCCGGAGGTGGGGCGCTGCGACGCGCCGTTCGCTCCCAGTGGCCCTGGTGCTGGACGCGGCGTCGACCGTGCCGCACCGAGCCCTCGCCGTAGAGCTGCACGAGCGCGGCAGCCACCTGCGCAGCCGGAGCCACCACCGCCACCACTTCGCCGCGGGTCGCCGCACGCAACGCGTCGAGCGCGAGCCGCCCTGCGGGCGTCGCGACCGCGACGACCGTCACGTTGCCCCGGCGCTCGATCGGCACCGCTCGCTCACGGCGAGCCACCTCTTCGGGAAGGAGCGAGGCCGCTCCTGGCGCGAAGCCGGTCCGCGACAGGTCGACGTAGCAGAACCCGAGCTGCTCCGAGCGCTCCTGCGCCGACTCCTCGGCTTCGTTTGTCATCCCCTGTCCCCTGGCTCAGCCGAGCTGCGCCGCTGAGGACAGGCGCGAACACGTGGAGCAAACTTCAAAGCACGCCGTCCGACCACGCGTGCCGCACCGCTCCCCTCGTGTTCCCCATCCCACGGCCGCTCCGCAGACGAAGTGCCATGACGAGCCTACTCGCGTTTGGCTGAAAGTGGAAGCCCTTGCACAAGGCGCCGACGCGCGAGGACCGCGTCCCGCGCCGACCCCGGCACTACAGTCCGGCCACGGTGGGCTCGGGCGAGACGGCGCAGCTTCTCACGATCCTCGTGAGCGGGGTGGTGGGTCTCGTGGTCGGGTCGTTCCTGAACGTCGTCGCCTACCGCCTCCCTCGGAAGATGTCGATCGTCGAACCGCCCTCGCACTGCCCGTCCTGCGGGACCCGCCTCGGACTCATCGACCTCGTGCCGGTGGCGTCATGGCTGTGGATCCGCGGACGGTGCCGCCACTGCCACGCGCATGTCTCCCCGCGCTACCCGCTCGTGGAGCTCTCGACGGGGCTGCTCTGCGCGGCTGCTGCAGGTGCGCTCGGATCCTTCTGGCCGGTCCTGTCGGTCGCAGGGATCCTCGTTTGCGCGCTCGCGGCGTCGATCGTGGACACCGACGGCGGGACGATCCCGGTCGTGCTCGCGGTCGTCGGCGCGCTCGGCTCGGTCTCCCTCCTGCCGATCGCCGTCGTCCTCGGCCACACCGACCGGCTCCCTTGGGCCGGGCTCGGTGCGGCGCTCGGCTTCCTCGGTGCCTTCGTCGGCGACCGAGCGGCCGAGCCGCAGCGCTGGACCAGGCTCACGCTGCTCACCTGCCTCGCCTGGACTGCAGGGTGGCTGTGGCCGGGAGGCGGAGCATTCGTCGCTGCATGGATCGTCGTCGCGACGGCGGCGACGGGTCTTGGGACCGCGAAGCGCGCGCCGTTCGTCATCCTCGCCGCTGGCTCGGTCCTGGCTGTGCTGGCGTCGGCGCTGATCAGCCGACCCTGATCCCGGGCGCCGTCGGGGAGGTCGTCACCCTCGCCCGGTCCGGACGAGCCCTCTGCGCTCGAGCGTGACCCGAAGGTCGTGAGGGTTCGTCGCCATCTCCAGCGCCTCTGTCAAGGTGATGAGCCCGGCCTCGAGGTGGGACGCGAGGCTCTGGTCGAAGGTCTGCATCCCGTAGTAGGCGCCCTCGGCGATGATGTCCGTGATGTCGCTCGTGTGCTCGACGTCCTCGATGCACTGACGGATCCGTCCGTTCACGATCATGAGCTCCACGGCGGGCACGCGGCCATTGCCATCCGCGCGTCGTACGAGACGCTGCGCGACCGTGCCGCGCAGCGACCCGGCAAGCGAGGTGCGGACCTGCTGCTGCTGGTGAGGGGGGAAGAAGTCCACCACGCGCGAGACCGTCTCGGTGGCGTCGATCGTGTGGAGCGTCGAGAGGACGAGGTGGCCGGTCTCAGCGGCGGTGAGCGCCGCGGAGGTGGTCTCCATGTCCCGCATCTCGCCCACGAAGATCACGTCAGGATCTTGGCGGAGGACGACTCGCATCGCCGCGTGGAACGAGTCCGTGTCGAAGCCGACCTCGCGCTGGCTGATCGACGCGAGCTGGTCGGAGTGCAGGTACTCGATCGGGTCCTCGATCGTGATGATGTGGCAGGACCGTATGCGGTTGATGTGGTCGATCATCGCGGCGAGCGTCGTCGTCTTGCCCGAGCCCGTCGGCCCGGTGACCAGCACGAGACCGCGCCGTTCCTCGGCGAGCTTGGCGACAGCGGGCGGAAGGCCTAGATCCTCGAGCGAGCCCGGATTGGCCCGCACCGCGCGGAAGGCGAGCGCGACCGAGCTTCGCTGGTAGTAGGCGTTCACGCGGAACCGTCCGACACCGGGCACCGAGTACGCGAAGTCCGCCTCGCGGTGCCGGTCGAACTGGGTCGCCACCTCTGCGGGCATGATCGCCCGCGCGAGCGCCTGCGTGTCGGCATGGGTGCTGGTGGGCTCGCTGGAGACTTGGCGCAGCTCCCCGTCGATCCGCACCCGTGGCCGCACCCCGGCTTTCAGGTGCAGGTCCGAGCCATCCCACTGGGCCAGCAGGGAGAGGAGACGGTCGAGGTCCCGCCGGTCCACCGCTGGGAGCTTAGCGCAGGCCGCCGAGCGCAGGCCGGCTGCGCGCCGCCCTCAGCCGAGCGCTGCGCTGCGCAGCTCGTCGAGGGACAGCTCAGCGGTGGCTTCCCCGCCGCACTGAGGGCAGTGGTCGATGTGCCGCCACGACCGCAGGAGCCGCGTGCCCTCGGGGTTCAACAGCACGACGAATGCCTCCGACACCGGGTCCAGCTCGAGCCCGTAGTAGGGCCGCCACGCCGTCGATGCCTGTCGGGCGTCCAGATCCAGGCCCTTCAGGACGCGGCGGAAGCGCATGCGCTCGGTATCGAAGATCCACGTGCTGTGGCACGACTCGAGCACGAGCGGGGTGTCACTCATCGGACGGATCACGCCTCCATCTTGCCCGCAGGGCATATGGATTGCCTATGACACTGATTGCAGTTCGGTGACGATCACGATCGCCCGCTCAGGATGTCACGCCGCTTCGACCTGGTCCACAGGTGCGCGGACCAGGCGAGAGGGCATGCGAGCGAACCGGCTGAGAGGGTCAGAGCGGGCCCGAATCGTGCTTGCGGCGACGAAGGATCTCCCGCTTGGTCGACAGCGCACGAAGACCTGCGGCAAGCGCTCGTCGCGTCTCTGCGGGGTCGATGACCTCGTCGACGAAGCCGCGCTCCGCGGCGGGCCAGGGCGCGAGGTAGCGCGCACGGTACTCGTCTTCACGCCGCCGGCGATCTTCCTCGGATGTGCTGCGGTGGAGGATCTGCACGGCGCCCGGCGCGCCCATCACGGCGATCTGCGCTTGCGGCCATGCGAAGCACAGATCGTTGCCGAGCCCTCGGGAGTCCATCACGATGTACGCGCCGCCGAACGCCTTGCGCAGGATGACGCACAGCCGCGGCACCGTCGCGTCGGCATAGGCGAACGCGAGCTCCGCGCCGTGGCGGATCATCCCCCGCCACTCGAGGTCCTTGCCCGGCAGGAACCCAGGAGTGTCGACGAAGGTCAGGATCGGCAGGTTGAACGCGTCGCACAGGCGCACGAAGCGCGCGGCCTTCTGCGACGCCGCGATGTCGAGCGTCCCGGCGAGCGCGCGCGGCTGGTTCGCCACGACGCCGACCGCGCGGCCGTCGAGCCGGCCGAACGCCGTGACGAGCTGCGGCGCCCAGCGCCGCCACAGCTCGCAGACGATCCCGTCGTCGACGACGAGGCTCACGACGTCGCGCACGTCATAGGACGCGCGCTCGTGGGCGGGAACGACGCTGCGCAGCTCGGGCGTGACGCGCTCGGGCGGGTCGTCGGAAGGCACCCGTGGCGCCTCCACGTCGGCGTGGTCCGGAAGGAAGGACAGCAGCCGGGCCATCCCTGCCATCGCGTCGTCGGCTTCCAGCGCGCACACCCCGCTCGTCGTCGCGTGCACGCGCGGGCCGCCGAGCGCCTGGGGGCTCAGACGGACGCCGGTGAACGCCTCGACCATCGCAGGACCCGACAGGAATGCCACAGCGGACGGGTTCATCACGACGAGGTCGCTCAAGCCCAGCAAGAGGGCTGGCCCCGAGATGACCGGGCCGACGGCCGCCGCCAGCACGGGCACGACTCCCGAGCACGCCGCGATCGAGGCTGCCGCGCTCCCCCAGCCGTGCAGCGCGTCGAGCCCGACCGACACGTCCGCGCCGCTCGAGGCGAGCTCGACGAGCAGCGGGATCCTCGCTTCGAGCGCCAGCTTCGCAGCGTGGGCGAGCGACTCGCCGTCCTCGCGCGCGAGCGCGCCACGTCTGCGGCCCGACGAGGTCCGCGCGCGCACGACCCTGCGCCCGTCGACCTCCTCCACGCCGACGGCGACGGTACCGTCGATCCCCGCCCGCACGGGCACCCCCAGACCTGGCGTGACCAGCGAGCCCACCGCCCGCGGATCCTAGGCGCCCCTGCCGGGCGCTCCGGGTGCACGCGTCTG
>JAJYYT010000037.1 GCA_021800645.1 Actinomycetes bacterium | reverse complement strand
ACGGCAAGCTACAAGAAAGGAGCGATCAGTCGGGGCAAGAGACCGCCGACGCCGACGAAAACACCGGGTCCGTCGCAGCCTGAGTGAGATTTATCGTCCACAACTCTTGACAATGACTCATCGAACTGCTCGATCCGATCGAGCCAGTCGGGCCACACGGCGAGGGGTCGACCAAGCTCGTGTGACGCCCGGCGGGCGAGGTGCGCGCTCGCGTACGCGGATGCGCAGCTGCCCCCCGATCCCAACCCGATCGCCGAGAAGTCCATGGCCTGGCCCGCCACCAGAAGCGTGCCGTCGCGGGTTCGTATGACAAGGGACTGATGCCCTGGGCTGTGCCCAGGGGTCGGGAGCACGACGAGGCCGTTTGCGATCTCGGCCTCGCCATCAATTCGGTCGTAGATCGCTCCGTTGAAGTCGATGAGCTCACGGAAGGTGTACTGCTCCCCATGTGCGGCATCGAGCTCCGCTGACTGGGCGACGATGCGCCGCCCGGCAAGGCTGGGGTTCGCGCCGCAGTGGTCAAAGTGCAAGTGGCTGTTGACCACGACATCGATCATCTCGATGCTGGAACCCACCTCTCGGCAGGCAAGATCGAGGGGCCGCCGATGCGGCTGATAATGCGCCTCGGTCTCGGGATCCGCCGATCCGATTCCCGTGTCGAATATGACCGTGATCTCGGGATGGACGACGAGATAGCTGGAAACAGCCTCGACTCGGGGCTGGCCGGTGCCGGTTTCGGCAGCGGGGCGCACGAAGAAGCCGAGATCGAGGCGGCGGACCTCGTCGAAACTGGCGAGGCTGCTCATGGCCAGCGGTCCTCGTGGCGCAGTGCTCCTGCAACCGGAGCGACAACCTCGACGCCACGCGACACATCGCGCCAGTTGCGCCGAGGCATGCGGCAGGCGAAGAGGCGGCTGGCGAAACGGCTGTAGGCGAAGAGGCGGCTGGCGATCTCGTCGGAAGCCGCGAAGGCACGCGATGGAGCCGTCGAGAGGGCCTGGAACTGGAAACGACGCGATCGCACTTGGGCGTGGAGCCTAATTTCGAGAGGCCGCGTGAGGAAGAAGGCGCGCTCGGCCCCGGCCCGACAGCCGCCAGACTGGGGCACGGAATGGCCGTCCGTTTGCGTCACAAGACGCCAGACGGCGTGCCGTGGCCGCAAACGGGCAGACCACAGCTGTGCCGCGACCACACGGGCACGGGCGCAGGCCCGGAGGGCACGGGCGCAGGTTGAAGGGTCCTCACGAAAGGCAGCGTGCGAGACCAGGAGCGGGCTCAGACAGCTACGATGCGGTCCACCCGCCCTCGGGACGCTCGAAGAAGACGTGGACCTGACCGGTCCCGACCGCCGACTCGTACGCAGAGCACTGGATCCCCTTTGCCCTGCATCGGCGCCCGCCGATCGCCCCGATCATCATGAGGTAGTGCCCAAATCGACCCTCGGGCGACACAGCGGCGTACTCCGGCATCGAGTCGATCACCGCGGCATGCTCACCTGCGGAGAAGTGCTCCAGGATCCGCTCGTCGGCCTCCCGGGCCTGCGGGGTGATGATGTGCATCGGATCCGAGGACTCGTGCTGTCGCAGCTGCCGAAGCGGCCAGAACCGATGGCTCATCCCCCCCGACGCGAGGAGGAGCACCCGGCGATCCAGTCTCCGGACCGCCTCCGCGAGGATCTCGCCCAACAAGAGGAAGTCGTCGACCTCTGCGGTCTGGCAGATGCCGGCACTGACCCACCGCTCGCCTCCCTGGAGGAAGCCGAGGAGGTTCACGGTCGGATAGTGGATCGCGATGTACGGGTCATCGGTCGCATGCACCCACGTGCCCTCCGTCTCGGCGCCGATCTCGGCGACCGCACGGGCGAGCTCGGGGTCACCCGGGACGTCGTAGGGCATAGCGGCCATACCGCGGGGGAGCTCGTCGGACGTGAAGTACCCCACGCGACGCTCATGGGCGGTGAGGCAGTGCTCGAACGTCGTGAACCAATGCGTGTCGAAGACGACGATGGTGTCCGGTTCGAGGCGGTCCACGTACTCCCGCCGTATGCGGTGCAGCCCTGCAACGAGTGAGATGTCCTTCCCGCCGTTTAGCGCTCGGCGCTCTGCTTCCGGCATGACGATCGTAGGCACGTGCGCCACGAGAGCGGCTCCGACGATCTCTCCCATCTGCTCACCTCCAGTCGGTCCGTATTCGCCCGTCCCCCCTGCATTCGTGTTGCGCACGACCTCGCGCCTCCGTGTTGCCGCCGGCCGACCACCGTCGCTGGTCGCCGACGGAATCGCACAGCCGGCCAGCCGACCAGGCCGACCAGCCGACCAGCCGACCAGCCGGCCAACGGACCGACCGACCAGCCGACCAGCCGGCCAACGGACCGACCGACCAGCCGGACCAGGGCGAACGGCAAATCAGCGGAACGGCAGGTACTCGCGCAGCTCCCAATCGGTCGTGGCCCGCCGGAACCTGTCCCACTCCGCACGCTTGATCGCGAGGTGCAACGCCACTAGCTCTGATCCCACCGCCTCGCAGAGCGCCTTGTCCGCCTCGAGCACGTCGAGCGCGCTCGCGAGGTCCGGCGGCACGCACCGCCCGCTGTCGGAGCTCTCGAGCCCGTCGGAGCTCTCCGGGGGCGGGCACTCGAGCTGGTCGGCCACCCCGAGGAGCGCAGCCTGGAGCGCGGCGGCAATGGCCGTGTGGACCACCGCGGCGCCATCAGCGAGCCGGTGCTCGAGTCGCGCACCGCTGCCGCGTTCGGGTGGCACCCGCACCGTCGTGCACCGGTGGTCGTGGCCCCAGTTGGCGAAGCAGCCGGAGAGCAGCCCGGGCACGAGCCGCTTGTAGGCGTTCACCGTGGGCGCGAGCAGCCCTGCGAGCGCTTCGTGGTGCTCGACGAGGCCGGCGATGCAGGACTTCGCGAGAGCGGACATGCCATCGTCGGCTCCGGGGTCGTCGAAGGCGTTGGATCCATCGGTGCGCAAGAGGCTGAAATTCACGTGCAGGCCGCTGCCGCCCCGGTCCGAGAAAGGCTTGCCCATGAAGGTGAGGAGCAGGCCGTGGCGCTGCGCCACCTCCCGAGCCAGCACCTTGAAGAGGAACGCGTCGTCTGCGGCTTCCAGCGCGTTTCGGTGGGCGAGCGTAAACTCGAATTGCGGCGTGTCGTACTCGCTGTTGACAGCCTCCATGGGCAGGCCGCTGCGACCGGCGACCTCCCAGATCTCGTCGATCACGCCGAGCGGATCGACGGCGGTCCCGGTGCCGTAGACGAACGCGCCGGGCGTATCGAGCGGTCGCCATCCTCCCGACCCGTCGGGCTCGAGCAGGTAGGCCTCGAGCTCGATGCCCACCTCGGGCAGGTAGCCGCGCTGCTCCCATGCAGCGATGGCTCGGCGCAGCGCGCTTCTCGGCGCGACCGCTACGGGCTCCCCGTGCTCGACGAGATCGGCGACCACGACGCCGGTGCTCTCCTCCCAACCGGGGCGGACCTCCGAGAGGTCCACATCGGCATCCATGTCGGGAAGGCCCTCAAAGAAGTGGGAGCCCGGGGCTCCCGGCACCATCTCCCGGCTGTAGCCCAACGCCCAGGTCCCCGTGCAGTGCCGGACGCGCCCGAGCTGCTCCGGGGGCACGTACTTGCCGCGGGCGAGCCCGAGGTGATCCGGCCACAGCACCCTGATGCGTTCGTAGTCGGGGCCGTTCCTTGCGCTCATAAGCCTTCTCCCCCCTTGCTCGCGCTCGGCGCGAACACAGTGTCCTTCACGTCACAGTAGAAGTCGAAGCTCCAGTTGCCGCCCTCGCGTCCAATGCCAGACTCGCGAGAGCCGCCGAAGGGGGCGCGCAGATCGCGGACGTAGAAGCAATTCACCCACACCGTCCCGGCGACGACTCGTGCTGCGACGCGTCCAGCACGGGAGTCGTCGGACGACACGATCGTGGCGGCGAGCCCGAAGCGGGTCGAGTTCGCCATCGCCACGGCTTCGTCGTCGGAGTCAAAGGTCTGGATCGTGAGGACCGGTCCGAACACCTCCTCGGTCAGGATCTCCGAACCTTCCTTCGCACCGCCGATCAGCGTTGGGAGGTAGTAGAGGCCGCCGAGCGCGGAGTTGGGACCGCCGCCCGAGAGCACCTCGGCACCGTCGGACACCGCGCGCCGCACGAACCCGTCGATCCGTTCGAAGTGCGCACGAGTGATCTGGGGGCCGATGTCGGTGTCGAAGAGGCGCGGATCGCCCTGGCGAAGCGACGCGATCCCTGACAGCAGCCGCTCGGTGAACTCCTCGGCGATCGCAGAGTCGACGAGCAGCCTCGTCCCGGCGAGGCAGACCTGGCCCGCGTTGTCGTACTGCTCGATCGCAAGGCGCACCGCCAGGTCCATGTCGGCATCCCCCAGCACCACGAGGGGCGACTTCCCGCCGAGCTCGAAGCTCACAGGAACGAGGTTCGCCGCCGCCCGCGCGGCGATCGCCCGCGCCGTTGACCCCGAGCCGGTGAAGCTGATACGCGCCACGCGGGGATCCGAGACGAGCGCGTCGCCCACCTCCTCGCCGATCCCCTGGACGACGTTCAACACTCCAGGCGGCAATCCCGCTTCCGCAGCGATGTCCGCGAGGAGAGACGCGGTCAGTGGCGACCACTCTGCCGGCTTGAGCACGACGGTGTCACCGGCGGCCAGGGCCGGAGCGACCTTCCAGGTGGCCAGCATGAGCGGCGCGTTCCAGGGCGTCACCAGCACCGCGACGCCGGCAGGGTCCCAGGTCACGTGGTTGCGGTGACCACGGGTCTCGAAGTCGTCGTGACGGAGCTGGAGCAGCCGATCGGCGAAGAAGCGGAAGTTGTGCGCGACCCGCGGCATGACACCGCGCAGGTGCGAGCGAAGCAGGGCGCCGTTGTCCTCGGTCTCCACCGCGCTCAAGGCCGGGATGCGAGCCTCGACTCCGTCTGCGATGCGGTGCAGCACGGCGGCGCGGTCGGCAGGTGGGGTCTCTCCCCACTTCTCGAAGGCGGCCGTCGCCGCGTCCACGGCCAGACGCGCTTCGTCCCTCCCTCCCCGCGCCACCTCGCCGAGCACGTGCTCGTCGATCGGGCTCACGTCCTCGAAGCGATCGTCGGACGCGACGCGCTCACCCCCGATGTAGTGGTCGAGGGAGACCTCGACGCCTGCGACTCGTGCCATGCGGTCTCTCCACGTCCTCCCTGGTCTCGAACGCTAACCCTTGCGCGGCGGTCGCACGCCGCGGAATTCCCAGTCGCCGCCGAGCGCCGTCGAGACCACCTCCTCGGAGGAGGACGGCTGCGCGCCCACGTCGCTGCGTACGGGGGCGGGACCGGCGACGATGGTGTTGGTGAGCGTCCCGAGGCCCTCGACGGTCACTGAGACCACGTCACCGGGGACGACCGGACGCGAGCCTGCAGGGGTGCCCGAGAGGATCACGTCGCCAGGCACGAGCGTGATCGTCCTCGCGAGGTCGGCGACGAGGTAGTGCATGTCCCAGAGCATCTCGTCGGTGGAGCCTGCCTGCACGGTCCGCCCGTTGACGGTCGTCTCGATCGACTTGTGGCGGAAGTCCCATCCCCCGACCAGCCCGGGGCCGAGCGGGCAGAGCGTGTCAGATCCCTTCACGCGCAGCATCGACCCGGCGTCGGTGTCCCGGAAGTCGTGCAGCCCGAAGTCGTTGGCAACCGTGTAGCCGGCGATGTAGGCGTCCGCGTCGTCGGGTCCGACGTTGCGGCACGTCGCACCGATGACGATTGCGATCTCCCCCTCGTAGTTGAGCCACCGACAGCCCTCGGGCCGCACGACGTCCCCACCGTGCGCGTTCAGGGCGGAGACCGGCTTGTGGAAGTACGTCGGCGTAGACCCGAGTGCGATCATGAACTCGTCGACCCGGCTGCGGTAGTTGAGATGGACGCAGAGCACCTTGGTGGGGGTGCACGGCGGGAGGTGGACCGCCGCGTCGGAGGGCACCGACCGCCCATCGGCGGACACGAGGAGGTCGCCCTCCATGCGCATCTCGGTCGTCACGCCGTCGAGCAGGATCCGGCGAGTGTGCACGACGGGCACGATACGGTACGAGCGTGGCCCGGCTCAACGGCTTCCTCTTCCCCCGCTCGGCGACCGGCAAGTCGTCGCTCCTCCCCCCACCGCCGTGGCACTACTCCGGCGACCTGCTCACGATCGAGTACCGCACGGACCCCGCAGCGGTGGCCGAGCTCCTTCCCGACCCGCTCGCGCGGCCACGAGATGACGAGGACCCCGGGGCCGTGGCCTTCGTGGTCGCCGACTGGCAGTCGTGCTCGGACACCTTCGAGGAGGTGCTCGACCCTGTACGGCTGCAGTACAAGGAAGCCTTCTTCGTCGTGCGGTGCCGCTACCGCGACCAGCTGTGGTCGCGCTGCGTGTACATCTGGGTCGACAAGGACTTCGCTATGGTGCGCGGCCACCTCCAGGGCTACCCGAAGAAGCTCGGATCGGTGCACCTCACCCGGCCGGTGACGGTAGGGAGGGCGGGCCCGCGGCTCGAGCCGGGCGGAAAGTTCGGGGCGACGCTCGCCGCCTACGACCGCCGGCTGGCCAGCGCGCGGTTCACCATCACCGGACCCTCGAACGAAGCGGGGTTCGTCAACGCGCTGCCGATGCTCCACCACCGCTGGATGCCCCGCATCGAGTCCGACGGCACCGACTCCCTCTCCGACGTGGTGACGATGCGCGGAGTGGATGTGGAGCTCGGTCCGGCATTCCGCGGTGACGCCGAGCTGGAGCTGTACGACTCTCCGGTGGAAGAGCTCACCAGGATCGCCCCAGTCGAGATGATCGGCGGCTACTGGCGCAGCGTCGGCACCACCTTCGCAGGCGGGACCACCCTCGAGCCCTGAGCGCCGCTCGCTCCGCGCCGCTTCGCTCGGAGAGGGCAATGCCGTGCGGGCCGGGCCGGGCCGTGCGGGCCGTGCGGGCCGGGCCGGGCCGTGCGGGCCGGGCCGTGCGGGCCGGGCCGGTACGCCGACACCCGCCCCGGGGTTACTCCGCGGCCTCGGCGATCGCCTCCGCGAGCGTCGGGTGCACGAGCATGCTTTCGACGATGTCCTGCACCCGCAGCCCGGTCGTAACAGCGAGCGCGATGACCGAGATGAGCTCTGCTGCGTGCTGCCCCACGATCGAGCCTCCGAGCACCACACCGGTCGCCGGGTCCGAGATGATCTTCACGAAGCCGCGTGCGTCGTCGTTGATCAGCGCTTTGGCGGTGGCGGCGAACGGCACCTTCGTGACACGGATCTTCCGCCCCTCCGCGAAGGCATCGGCTTCCGCGAGCCCCACGTCGGCGATCTCCGGCTCGGTGAAAATAGCGGAGGCAGCCTTGTCGTAGTTGAGGTGGCGATGGGAGACCGTATGCCCGATCACGACGTGCTCCGCGATCTTGCGACCCTGCATCGTCGCGACCGAGGACAGTGGGAGCTTTCCGGACAAGTCGCCCGCAGCGTAGATGTGGGGCACGTTGGTCTGACAGTGGTGGTTCACCGGCACGTAGCCGTGGTCGTCGACCTCCACGCCGGCGGTGTCCAGCGCCAAGCGATCCGAATTGGGCACCGAGCCGATCGCCAGAAGCGCATGCGATCCGCTGGCGACGCGGCCGTCGTCGCAGCGGACGGCGACGCCGTCTGCGGTGCGCTCGATCTCCATCGCCCGCGCACCCTTCATGAGCCTGACACCGCGTCGGAGGAAGTCCTCTTCGAGCACGGCTGCGACCTCGGGGTCCTTGCTGGGCAGGACCTGCTGGCGGCTGACGATCAGGGTCACCTCGGAGCCGAGCGAAGAGAACATGTGCACGAACTCGACGCCGGTCACCCCCGAACCGATCACGACAAGGTGACGGGGCAGCTCCTTGGGGGGGTACGCGTCGCGCGTGATGAGCACCCGGTCGCCGTCGATCGGCGCCCAGTCGGGGATCCGCGGCCGGCTGCCGGTGGACAGCAGGATGGCGTCGGCGTCGAGCTCGGCAGGTCCGTCGGGCGTGTCCACGATCACCGTGTGCGGCCCGGCCAGACGCCCTTCGCCGCGAATGAGGCGGACGTCCTGGCTCGACAGGATGGTCTCGGTCGCCTTCCCGAGCCTCGCCGTGATCGACTCGATCCGCTCGCGGAGTCGTTCGAGGTCGAGGCTAGGAAGGACAGGAGAGAGGCCCATCCCGTGGCTGCGGTCGAGGAACGACATCGCACCGCCCGTTGCGATCATCGCCTTCGAGGGCACGCAGTCCCACATGTCTGCCGCGCCGCCGATCACGTCGCGCTCCACAAGGGTCACCTCGACCCCGAGGCGTGCCGCGTAGGTTGCCGCCTGAGTGCCTGCCGGCCCGCCGCCGAGGATCACGAAGCGCATTCCATGAGGCTAGAGCCAATGACGTTTGCGAGGGGTCGGCTACACCTCGGGGGGTCGGCTACACCTCTGAGGGTCGGCTACACCTCGGGGGGTCGGCTACACCTCGGGGGGTCGGCTACACCTCGGGGGGTCGGCTACACCACGGAGAGCGGCCGGCGCGAAGCTCTGCTCATGCGCAACCCGATGTTCGTCTTCGACGAGCGCACGACCGACCTCGTGCTCTCCTACTGCAGGGAGCGGCTTGAGCTCGATCCGGTGCCCCTCGACTACGGCGGGTACGCGACCGACTTCAGCGGCATGCTCGACGGCATCATCGGCCCGGCTGGCAACGACCCTCAGAAGGTTCTCGACCTGTTCGCGTCGTCCCTGTCGACCGCGGTCGTCTCAATCGACAGCCCCCGGTTCCTCTCGTTCATTCCGGCCGCGCCGACCAAGGCCGCCCTCCTCTTCGACATGGTCGTCTCCTGCTCGTCGCTCAACGGGACGTCGTGGCTCCTTGCCGCCGGGGCGGTGGCCGCAGAGAATCAGGCAATCGGCGTGCTCGCGGAGCTGGCGGGACTCCCTCCCGAGGCCGGGGGCACGTTCGTATCGGGCGGATCGGCGGCCAACCTGTCGGCACTGCTCGTCGCCCGGGACACCGCCTACGCCCCCAACGGCCCGATGGCAGCCTCCCCTCCCGGGGTACGGCCCCGGGTCGCCGTGAGTGCCGAGGCGCACTCGTCTGTCATCAAAGCGATCCACATCCTCGGCGCGGACCTGCTCGTCGTGCCGACGCCCGACCACCGTCTCACCGGCTCGTGCCTCGAGGTGGCCCTCGACGCCGCACGCGGCGACGGCGGCGGCCCGGTAGTGGCCGTCGTCGGGACGGGAGGCACCACCAACGCCGGGATCGTCGACGATCTCGCGAGCACCGGCGCCGTCGCCCGCGAGCGCGGCATCTGGTTCCACGTCGACGCCGCCTATGGAGGCGGGGCCCTCTTCTCCCCGGTGGCGAGAACCCGGTTCGCGGGGATCGAGCAGGCCGACTCGGTCGCGATCGACCCCCACAAGTGGCTGTTCGCCCCGTACGACTGCGCCGCGCTCTTGTACCGCGATCCGTCGCTCGCCAAGGCGGTGCACACCCAGGACGCGGCGTACCTCGCGGTCTTCCACACGACGCCGCGGGCACCCGGCCAGCCTCCCGCGGGCAGACGCGGCGGCGGGGACGAGCCGTGGAACCCGACGGACTACGCGTTCCAGCTCTCTCGCAGGCCCCGGGGTTTGCCGCTGTGGTTCTCCCTCGCCGTGCACGGAACCGACGCGTACCGGGAGGCCGTGGAGGCGGCGCTCGAGACCGCCAAGGAGACGGCCAGGCTGATCCAGGCGACGCCCCACACCGAGCTCCTGCGGGAGCCCGAGCTCTCGATCATCCTCTTCCGGCGGCCGGGTTGGACTCGAGACGACTATGACGCATGGTCGGCGAAGCTTCTCGCTGATCAGATCGCGCTGTGCGTCCCCACGACCTGGGAGGGCGAGCCCGTCGCTCGGCTCGCGTTGCTGCACCCTGAGACCACGCTCGCGGTGATCCAGCAGGTTCTCGACTCGATGGCCTGACCGCCGGCTCGGCTGCGAGCCGAGCCGGGCCGGGAACGGGCTCAACCCTCGACGCTGTCCGCGACGCTGCGGCGGTACACGTTGGTCGAGCGCCGCGTGAATCCCATCCGCGCATAGAGGCGGTTCGCAGCTTCGCGGTCGGGACGCGACGTGAGGTCCACCGTTCGGGCCCCCGCCTCCTCGGCGCGCCACATGGCGGCCGTCACGAGCGCGGCACCGACGCCGCCCGCGCGAGCCCCCTCGTCGACCACCACGTCTTCGATCCAGGCCCGCACCCCCGTCGGGATTCGGAACACCACCAGCGTGAGCGAGCCGACGATGAGGTCGGAGAGGTCGCGGGCGACGAGGAGCGTCGTCGCGGGCGAGCGGACGATCTCCTCCAGCTCGGGCCGCCCGGGTGCGGAGGCGCTGCGCGAGAGCTGCGGCACCAGCCTGGCGAACGCGTCGACGAGAAAGTCATCGACTTCGGTCACCTCCTCGACCCTCATCTGGCAGGTTCCCGCCACAACGGCTCGCGCACACGGTCGTAGAAGACATCGCGGTGCTCGCCACGGATCGCGGCGAAGACCGGTTCGCCCCACCGCTCCAAGCCGACGAGCGGCGAGGGAAGGTGCTCCGCGTCGAACCAGCCGACGTCCCGGCACTCGAGGGGATGCGGCTCGAGGGTGCCTCCGACAGCCTTGCAGTAGAAGACGAGGGAGTAGAGCGGGATCCGGGCGAAACCCAGCCTGAGGCCGTCGAGCACCGCAATGAGGCGCACTGGCTCGACCTCTATCCCGGTCTCTTCGCGCACCTCCTTCACGACGACCTCCGCCGCCGAGTAGCCGACGTCGCACCAGCCGGTCGGATAGAGCCAGGCTCCTGAGTCCGCCCGCTGGATGAGGAGGAGCTCCCCTCGGTCGTTGCCGACGGCCGCGCCCACGGCGACCTTGGGGGTGACGTAGCCGGGAACTCCTTCGCCGACTTGGGTCAGCCACTCTTCGACGAGACCCTCTGCGTCCTCCGGGGCCCCGGGGTCGGCGGACGCAGCCACACGGATGTCGGCGGCGATCCGGAGGATCTCCTCGAACCGCTCGCGCTCGTAGAGGCTCTGGGAGAAGCCGAGGCCCGTGCGCGCAGTCGCCGCCAAGCTTTC
>JAJYYT010000036.1 GCA_021800645.1 Actinomycetes bacterium | reverse complement strand
TCCCCTAAGGACTGCATGGAGGACAGTGCGGCTGGCAGAGAACGCGACCGGTACCGCGATGCGAGGAGGGCCGGCATCTCCCACAAGGAGTACATGGAGGCCCGTGCGGCTGGCGTCCGGCTCCACGAGTACCGCGATGCGAGGAGGGCCGGCATCTCCCACAAGGAGTACATGGAGGCCCGTGCGGCTGGCAGCGACTTCAACGGGTACCTCGATGCGAGGAAGGCCGACGCGACTCACGTCGAGTGCATGGAGGCCCGCGCGGCTGGCATCGACTTCAACGGGTACCGCGATGCGAGGTGGGCCGACGCGACTCACGTCGAGTGCATGGATGCCCTTGCGGCTGGCGCCCGGCTCCACGAGTACCGCGATGCGAGGTGGGCCCGCATCTCCCACAAGGAGTGCATGGATGTGATCCGAGCCTGTGGCGCCCTCGGTAACTACCTCTATGCGAGGAAAGCCGGCGCCACTCATGCCGAAGCCTTCGAGGCGATCGAGGCCGGGTTCGACCTCTGGATCTATGTGGACGCCCGCAGGAAGTTCCACCGCCGCAAGGACCCCCACGCCGCGGCGATGGCCGAGGTGGCCCGGGCCTGGGCCGAAGAGCACGCCGAGTAGTCCCCGCGCCGCTGCGCGACTCAACGCTCAACGCTCAACGCACCCCCCCCTGCGCCCCCCCTGGCCCCCGCTGCGGAGGGGCGCAACGCGAAGAGCTCGCCGCTGCGCGACTCGGAGCTCAACGCTCGAAGCGGAACGACGCGCCGCTGCGCGACTCGAAGCGGAACGGAAGAGCCCGCGGAAGAGGGACGGACCGGTACGGCAAGGGCCACCGCCGCGGACCGCGAAGCGCTGCGCGTCGAGCGGCGCGGAGGACCCCGCCGCCGGAGCCGGACTGGCACCCGCGGAGGCCCCCGCGACTCGACGCGCCGCTGCGCGCGCAACGCGGAACGGAAGAGCCCGCGGAGAGGGAGCCGGACTGAACCGCGGAGCCCCACGGAACGACGCGCCGCTGCGCGCCTCGAAGCGTCGCGGACCCCCTCTCGTCGGAGCCGACTGGCACTCGCGCCGGCCCTCGCGGAGCGACGCCGCGACGCGCCGCTGCGAGCCGTAACGCGTTACGGAGACCCCGCGGAGAGGGAGACGGACGCAACCGGCAAGGGCCACCCGCGGCACCCCCGCGAAGCGCACCGCGTCGAGCGTTGCGGACCCTCCCGCCGGCACCGGACTGGACCGGCAAGGGCCACCCGCGGAGGGACGGAGCGACGCGCCGCTGCGCGCTCAACGCGTTGCGGAACGGCTTGAAGAAGGACGCCCCTGCGGGGCGCGTAATCCCTCTTTGAGGGAGGCGCAGTGCCACGAACCGAGAGCTGGACGGAGCGGACAAGGTCCACTGGGAAGGACCTGGGCAACGACCCTCACACTCTTGCACCGAAGGTGCTGGTCAGAGCCTCGCGCCGCGCAACGGATCGCGTTGCGCGTCATGACTCGCCGCGGCGTGACCCTCCGCGAAGCGCCCCGCGGTACGCGCGTAACGCGTGAAGCGGAGAGCGAACCGCGCGACGCGTTGCGCTCGCCGCGGCGCGTCGGAGAGCCGCCCCGCGTGGCGCGTTTCGTCTCGGTGGGCGTCCCACCCGAGAGGTAAGAGGGGGGTGGTGGAGAGCGATCTGTACGAACTGCTCGGGCTCACGCCGGAGGCGTCGGCCGATGAGATCAAGGCCGCGTACCGCCGCCTGGCGCGCCAGGTCCACCCCGACGCGGGCGGGAACGCCGCCCTCTTCCGCCAAATCCAGGCGGCCTTCGACACGCTCTCGGATCCCTCCCGTCGTGCCGCGTACGACCGCTCGCGCAGCGAGCCCGAGCCGGAACCGGAGCCGGAACCGGAGCCAGAACCGGAACCGACGTGGCCCGAGGACGACGGCTGGGTGGTGGTCGAGGACTCGGATGGTCCCATCGCGCCGCCATCGCGCCGCGAGACCGGCGCGCCATCGCGCCAGCGCGCCGGGGTGGCGCGTTGGGCGTGGGAGGCCGCGACCAGCCCCCGCGGGATCGGGACCGGGGTCGGTGCAGCGGTCGGCGCGTCGTGGGGCGCGCAGGTCATCGCCCTGACGCGCGGCGGTGGCGCGATCGAAACGACGGTCACCTTCGTTGTCCTCCTCGGCTTCGTCGGTGCGCTCGGCTGGCCTGTCCTCCTTGCGCGCCGCGGCGCGCGCGGAGCGGCGAGGGTCGCGGTGCTCGCCGCGCTGGGGCCGATCTTGGTCGTGGGGCTCGCCGGTTGGCTCGCGTTACGCGGCGCGTCGAGGGCCGAGAAACGGTGAGGGGCGGGCGTAACGGGCCGTCGGTATAGGGACGGGTGAGAAGGAGGTGTGCGTGATGGAGCGCAAGGAAGAGGGACGGGAAGGGCGCAAGAAGGGGTGGGGGGAGCCGGTCTTGAGCGTGGCGATGCTCGTCGTCTTCGCCGTCCTCGCGGGTTTTGGCGGGTGGGTTTGGGCGAGGAATCACCAGCCGGCGCGCCCCGAACTGATCGGCGGCGGGTCGGTTCTCGACGCTGCGACCGGGCCGCCACCGGCCCTCGGCGCCGTGCTGGTCGATGGAAGTCGAGCAGTTGCAGGCGCGCCCGTCGAGTGGGTCATCACCGGGGGGAGCTTCGCGGGCGGCAAGCACGTCGCGGTGAGCACCACGGGTGCGGCGGGCCAGGCGACCTCGCCGGTGATCATCGCGGTGGGGGCGCGGGGGGCGACGGTGGTCACCGTGGCACCGGGGGCGGCGCCGGTGACGTGGACCGTGGGGGCGGCATGAGCCTTCGAGGGCGGGCCGAGGTGGCGTGGCGGCGGCGGTCGGCTGCCACGCGGGAAGAGGAGACGGAGGCGGTGGTCGCGGGCGCGGACCTGTTCGATTACGCCGAGGCTCGGCGCATGGGGGTCACGCACCGGCAGATCATGGAGGCGCTGGTCTACCGCGATCTCGCGTCTTACCTGCGGCTGCGGAGAGAGCATCACAGCCACTCGTCCGCCCTCGTGAACGCGGAATGGAGGGACTGACATGGTTGCCACGTTGCCCGAACTGGACCGACAGATTCGCGACCTGCGCCGGGCGGTCCCGAAGCGCCCGCGGGACTCGAGCGAGATGAGGCTGAGCCGCATCAGCGCGCATCGCGACCTTCACACCGCGCGCCTCGACCGGGATGAGCTGAGGCTGGCGAAACTGAAGCTCGAGCACGCTCGCCTCGAGCGCGCTTGGTGGAACCCGCTGCGGCGAGGCCGCCTGGAGGAGTTGCAGCGGAAGATCAACTTCGTCCAGGCGCGGAAGAAGGTCAGCGAGGTCGAGATCAAAAGGAGCGACAAGCTGATTGCGGAAGAGCAGGCGCGGCGAGAAGCCCGGGCCGCATGGGAGAGGGCCTGGCGACCGACCTTGGACCGCCTGGCTGAGCTGCGGCGAGAGCGGGAGGCCCGCGAACGCGAACTCGGGAGCGAGCTCGCCCGCCTCGAAAGGCGCAGCAAGCTGGACATGACCCTCGAAGAGAACGCCCGCCTTGCCCGCGAGCAGGAAGCGCAGCGCCCCATCCGCAGGGTCATGGGCCTCTAACTCGCGGCCCGCTCCCCCCCGGTCGGGTCCTCATCGAGCATCGGGTCGAGCTCGGGAGGCTCTTCCGCGTCCGGCAACGGGTCGAGTTCGAGCCGTGGCACGTCATCCGCCAGCTCGGGGTCGAGCTGCGCCGGCTTGCCCCGCCCCCGCCGGCGCAAGGGGCCGGACAGGGGGCCACGGCGGAGAGGCTTCGGGCCAATCCCGTCCTCGTCGTGGTGCCGGGGATCGACCAAGGTGGCCGTCCCACCAGCAATGAGCAATGGCCTGCCACTGGCCTGCCACGCCGCCGCGTCGAGCCGGTCCACCTCGGTCCTCGACCGAGAGTGCCCTGTCAGGCGGCCGTTCACGTCCGTCGATTCGCTGACGGTCTCGATCGTCACCCTGCCGAGGGCAGCACTCAGGTGCCGCAGCGTGCTCGGGTCTGTCGTCGGCCACCACACCTGAGTGCCCGAGTTTCCCAAGACGATCGCATCGCTGCCCTGCCCGTAGCGCGATTCGATCTGCGAAACGCTCTGCCAAGCCGTCAGAATCCGCACCCCTTGCGACCGGACCGTGGCCAACCGCGCCGGCAAGTCGGGCACGGGCGCCACGTTGGCGACCTCATCGAGCGCGAGCAAGAGGGGGGGGTCGAGTGAACCACCCCCAGCCCGTTCCTCGACCGTCGCCAGCAACTCATCGAGCAGCGCCGCGTGCAACCCCGCGTCCGGCGAGCCTGCGCGGCTGAGCAGGAACAGGCTGTTCATCCCCTCTAGCAGCTCGCCGGGGTCCCAGCTCTCCGAGGGCCGAAGCGAGAGCACCGCGCTCGACCCTTCGAGCGGTCCGAGAAGGCTCAACACGGTCGAGGCCACATCCGCCGTGCTCGTGTCCGACCCAACCCTGAGCCCCTGCGCGGCACCCAACGCGCCGAGGTCCACGCTCTCGCCCTCGCCCAGGATCTCCAACGCCTCGTCGAAGTTCGAGCGCCGCACCCAGGCGAACACTCGCGAGAGAGGCAAATCCGCCAGCGCCGCAGCATGGAGCAACGGCGCCAAGACCTGCTCGCTCCGTGCCAGGAAGAAGGACGACGTGCCACTCTCCGACGCACCGCCACGCCCCGACGCCGAGAGGACTGCCCTCGCGGTCGCCCGAGCCCCCTGCCAGGTTCGGCACCTCCGCAGCGGCGTCCAACTCGTGTCGCCCCAATCCCCGTTGCTCCCGGTCGGGTCGAAGATCCACACCGACCCGAGCGACTGCCGCCACGCGAGCGCCCCCGACCCGTGCCCCTCGTCCCAAAGGATGTCGCTCTTGGTCGAGGTCGCCACGCACGGCCCCCGCCAGCTCAACAACGCTGGCAGGATCACCCCCCTGGTCTTTCCCGAACCCGTGGGCGCCACGACCGCCACATGCGACTCGGCCAAACTCCCCGCCGCACGCCCCTCCAACAACCCGACCGGCACCCGCGGCGCGGGAACGTCACGCGCCGAGCGCAACGCGGCGAGCGCGCCGCGCCGCGGCGGCGCGCCTCGCAGCGGCGCGCTTGCCGCGTCGCGCCCCCCGCTCCGCACGCCCCACCTGTTTCGCCCAACCCCTGGTGCTGGCCCCTTGCGCGGCGCGTTGCGCGTCGAGCGCCATGCTGCGGCACCTCCCGCGAGCAAGCCGAGGGGGACCGCGAGGGGAATGACCAGGGGGGCCAGCGCCAGCCAGTCGAGCCGAGCGTGGGAGTGTGCGGAGAACGAGCCGACCACCTGGTGGAACGCCAGGCCGTAGGGCGTGAGCCCTAGGCCATGCAGCACGAGCAGGTCGACAAGTGCTGCCACGGCGGCCCCCACCCACGCAAACCACCAGGGGATGCGCCCGCGGAAGGCATGAAGGAAGGCCCAGGTCAGCCCCGCAATGACTGTCGCCGGGAGCAGGACCAGGGCGGCGGCGGCGACCATGATCGCCCCCCAGGGCGCACTGTGCTCCGGTGCCTCGGGCGGCGCGACGGGGGGCGGCACGTCACCCCCCCCTTGCCCAGGGGACCAACGTGGCAACGAGACCCGCGCCGCCGCCGAGCACGAGCTGCGACGGGAGGTGCCGCAGGTCCGGCGAAGCCCTGACCTTCCCGTGCGCCGTGTGCGCCAGGTGGACCGCGCCGAGGACCGAGCCCGGCCCCCCCAGCACGAGCAACCCCACCCCGAGCACCAGCACGACGGCCACGGCGGCCCAGCGACCGCCCCGCCTGACCAGGAAGAACGACCCCACCCCGGCCATGACCAGCACCGGGAACGCGAGAAGGGCGAGCGCGCCGAGGACCAGCGCCACCCACCTTCCCACACCCGCCCTGGTCCGCATGTCCCTCCTTTACGCGTGGAGCGGGACGCGCACCGCACCGCTCCCCGCGTCGAGCTCAACGGCCGCGAGCCGCGAGCCGCGCCACGTCTCGGTGACGGAGAGCGGTGCGCTCCCCGCGGCACGGCGCAGCGCGTCGAGCTGGGCGCGGTGCGCGTCGAGCCAGTTCAGGGCATCGAGCTGGACGGCGAGGGGCTGGGCGCTTTCCGCGACGCTCGGCGGCGCGCCTCGCAGCGTCAAGGTGCCCATCTGCCACGAGGACAGGATCGCCGCAGCGCCGGGGGGTGTAGGCGGTGCGCTCAGTGCTGGGGCGGGCGTGGGAGAGACTGCGCTGGTCGAGGTGAGCGTGGCCAGCACGAGGTAGCGGTCGGGGGTGAACCACAGGGCATTGACCGGCCAGCACGAGTCCAAGACCAGCTCGTGGGGCGAGACCAGCGGCGCCGGCTGGCCCGGCTTCGAGACGACGGAGCTGACGACGCGGAACGTGAAGCGGGTGCAGCCCGAGGTGTAGGTGAGCAGGTCACCCGGCCTGAGCTGCGCGTTCCGTGCGAAAAACCCCACGTCATGGGCCAAGAGGATCGACACGCCCGCACCCCCTGGCCAGGGTGTCGCCTGGTCGTGTCCCACCGCGACGCTGAGCGTGGCGCCCGACGTCCCCTGCTCGACCGGGGCGACGACCCCCCCAGGGAGCCCGCCGAGCACGCCACCCACCGCGTCGCGCGCCACGCAACGCGCCGTCGTCACGCCCGCCGCGCCCCGCCCGTGGCGCGTGACGACTTGGCGCGGGGCGCGTTGCGCGACGAGGGTGCGGGCCACGGTGTTCTGGCGGTGCTGCCAGGCGAGGGGGTAGGCGATGAGCGCAACGCTCGCCGCGATGAGCACCAGGCCGAGGAGGGTCCCCCCGCGCCGCCGCCAGTTCGCGGCGCGGGGGGAGGGGGACCGCACGGGGTCAGCTCCGCGCGGTGCGGCGCCGGGGGGCGACGAGCGCCAAGCCAGCGAGCGCTACGCCCGCGGCGAGGGCGTCCCAGGTCCAGCCGGCCCAGGGCTCTCCCGTGTGGACCGGGGGAACCGTGGGGACGGGGGTGGGCTTGGGCTGCGGCTTGGGTGCCGGCTTGGGGGCCGGGGCCGGGGCCGGGGTCGGCTTGGGAATGGGCTTGGGGGCTGGCTTGGGGGCCGCCACGATGAGGGAGAAGTCCCCCTGCCCGGAGATTGCCTCACCCTTGGCGGGGGAGGCGGAAGTCACGCCGTCAGCGGCGGCTTCGGCATGGAACTCCGACAGGGTGGTCCCGGCGAAGATGGTCGGCGACGTGGCCTGGCCGGTCGAGCCGGTCGTGGCCGAGGCGGTGAGGGCACCCCCGGCAAAACGGGGGCCGCCGGGGGTTGCCGGGAGGGTGAACCGGACGACCACGCCCGGGACCGGCTTGCCGTTGGTGGCAAGAGCTGTCGCCACCAGGGGGTGAGGGAAGGGATGGCCGGGAAGGGCCGACTCGACGCCGGTGCCGCTGAGGACGATCTTCGCCACGGTCGGAGCCGGGGGCTTCGGGGTCGGGGGCGTGGGCGTCGGAGGGAGCTGCCCGCAGAGGTAGCAGGTGGTCGGGGGGGATGTGATCGTGACCGACCACTGCCCCTCGCCGGTGGTGCTGTCGCCCGCGAGGGGGCTCGAGGGCTCGATCCCGGTCGGGACCGCGGTGATCTGCCCCGTGCCCACGGCGGCAGGGATGAGCTCAGGGCTCGTGGCCTGGCCCGCGCTGTTCGTCACGACGGTGGCCGTGGTGGAACCTCCGGCGAAGTTCACACCGCTGGGAGCGGTGAACTTGACGATCACGCGGTCGGCTGGGCTCCCGTTCGGGAGCGTTGCCGTCGCCGTCACGCCCGGGAGCGGCGTCCCGACCTGGCCGCTGAGGCTGCCCGATCCGGTGAGGGTGATGACCTGGGGCGCTGCGGGCGGCGGGGCCGTGGGCGCCGCCGGGGTGGCGACGTTGATGGCGTCCGTGACGCCTCCGCTCTCCCAAAGGTCGCCCGCGGTCTGCAAGGGCGCGAGGTCGAGGCCGCCGATGTCGGTCAGGGTGCTCGGCGAGCTTTGCGTCACGCCTGCGCTGACGATGACCTGGCAGGGATCGAGCTCGGGGGTGCTGGGTGGCCCGTCCGAGGTCAACTTCCAGGTCTGTGTCGCTGTGCCGGCGCCGCCGACCAGGGATACCGCGCAGCTCGCATTGCCATAGTCGCCGCCGGTCGAGGTCTCCGAGACCAGGGCCAGGGTTTCGACGTTCAAGGCGGTCGGGAGGCCGCTCTGCTCGAGCTGCGCCTCCGTCAGGGGGACCGGCTGGCCGGTCACCGCGTTCCAGACCGTGCCAGAGACGGTGGTCGTGAAATCGGCACTCTGACCTGCGGCGAGCGAGCTCGGGAGGCCGCTCACGGCAACGTGAGCATCGACCGACTGGTAGTCGGTGAGGGATCTCTCGCTCGATCCGTCACCGGCGCCTGGACCGCCGGGGTAGACGTAGGGCGCTTGGACCTCGACGGCGCTGGTCAGAGGGGCGTCCGCAGTGTCCGCCGAGGGGAGGGTCGGCACGGCGACCGTGACCGCCGTGTCGCCGGAAGCCCAGGTCGCGGGCAGTGGCGTCCACGGGTAGCCGTTCGGCGACACCCACAGGTTGGCCGGCTGGAAGAACCCCCCCGTGGACTCAGCCAGGGGCTCGGGTCCACCCCCGCCGGCGACCGGGATCGTCACGGTCTCCCCCGGCTCGGCGTCGGCGTGGATTTGCGGGCCTGTCTGCGCGTAGACCGTGACCCAAGTCGATCCGACGTGGGGCACGGTGATCTCCCACGGGCCGGGAGTGATCCCCGCCTGACCGTCCTCGCTCAGGTTGAAGTTGCAGGCCGACTCGACGAGCGCCTGCGCCGTCGCGCCGTCCGGGGCGGTCAGCACCGGGGGGGGCGCTGACGCGGAGCAGCCCGCGTAGCTCCAGTTGAGCAACGACCCCATCTCCGCAGCCGGGTCGTTGTTCTCAGGGGTAATTGCGCCGATCCCGTGGACCGGGCTCAGGTCCCCGGGGGGGAGCGGCGGGTAGCCGGCGGCCGCCTCGAGCTGAAGCTGCGGCCCGCTGACCGCGTAGGCCGTGACCTGGAAGTTCGTGGTCACCGTCGCCCCGTCAGCCTCGTTCAGCGTCAGTGTGATGGGGAACTCGGCCTCGCCGGCAGGGTCGCTGAGACCGAGCAGCGCCACCAACACGGGCGCGTCGGCGCCGAGCTCGCCGGCATCCGCCGGCGCCTGCGCGGTCTGTGGGACCACCGGCCCGGACCACGTGGTCCCGCCGTCCGCCGAGGTCATCAGCGTGAACGGGTTCACGGTCGACGAGTCCGTGAACGGCACCAGCCCCCAGTTCATCTTCAGGCCATCCGGCACACTGCCCGCCGGCACGTCCACAGTGACCGAGGTCACGTCCCCCGCCGCAGGGATCCTCCCCCGCAAGACGACCCACCCGAGGGACGACCCCTGATTCGGCGTCGAGGCCGTCGCGGTGGGCTGGATGAGCCCGCCGCTCGACGACGCGCCGCTCGCCGCGCTGGCCGGCGTGGCGGCGACGGCAAGCCCCGCGCCGACGCCTGCCGCGGCAAGGCTCGCCGCGGAAAGCGTGGCGAGGGCTCGGCGGAGGGTGATGCCACTGGTCGTTCTCATTGCTTCCTTCCTTTCTTCTCTCTGGCCCACACACGGGGCCAACTGGCGCGAGAGATCCACTGCTTCTGTACGCGCGGCGCGGGACGCGCAACGTGGGGAGGTCCGCGTCCGAGAGCTGGCCGCGTGGGAGAGTCGCCCCATGGCTGATGAGCGCAATGAGACCAAGGCCGCCGTGATCGTGGCAGCGCTGGCGGGTGTGCATTGCCGCCGGTTGGATGACGGGAGGAACGGCTCGGTCGCAGACTTCGAGCTCCTCGACCGCAATGGCAAACAGGCTGGGCTCCTGGAGGTGACCTCCGATGTCGACGAAGATTCAGCGAGGTTCGCGGCAGCCGCTCGCAGCCACGAACAGAGGGCGCCCACTGGCGGGGGCGGGCGGGAGCCGAAGCTGCACAAGACCTGGAAGGTGTATGTCGGCCATCCGCCCCCGCAACTCAAGCGCCTGAGGAAGGATCTCTTGCCCCTGCTCCGAAAGTTGGAGAAGCTGTACGAGGCCGAGTGGATCTCGCTCGAGGTCGGCGCCGGCTCCCTCTTTTGCCCGTGCGTGGCAGAAGTCTGCGACGGATTGCGGAAGCGCCGCGTGACCTACGTCGACGGCGTCCCTACCAGGGGGGGTGAGGCAGGGGCGATTCTCTTTGACGAGGCCCAGCCGGCCGGGTTCGCGAGCGCGGCGAAGGTGACGGAGGCCGCGAACCGCCAGCTTGCAAAGGAGGACAACCAACGGAAGCTCGCGGGCGACGGGGCTCGCAGGTGGCTGTTCGTCTGGGCAAGCGAACCCGCAGGACAAGCGATGCGCCACGGTCCCGCGGGACCGCACTCCCCGGGGCCGGCGCTCCCTGACGGGATCACGGGCGTGTGGGTCGCCCCCATGTTTGGCCCCCCACCGGCGGGGGACGTCTGGTTCTCGGACGGCTCGGCGTGGGAGGCGAAGTGGTCCCCGAGCCGGGTCCTCGACGCCTAGCTCCGCGCCGCTCTCCGTATCGCGCCAGGCGTGGCGTTGCGCTCCGCGGCGAGCTCCACGATGCTGCGTCCCTCGGCAAGCCCCTGGCGCACCTCGGCCGGGTCGACGGTACGCCTTCGGAGCAGGTGCGAGGCGTGTGCCGCACCGATCGCCCGGTAGACAACGCTCAGGGAGACCCCTGCCTCGGCTGCGATGTCGCGCACCTCCGCCCCGGCACGCAGCGCCTCGCGAAGCGGGTCGGCGTGCAGCGTCGGCGGTAGGGCCCGGCGGCGCTTTCGGATCCAGAAGCGAACCGTGGACTCCTTCACGCCGAGCGCTTCCGCGATGCGCGGGGCCGTCTCGCCGGCGTCGTAGCGGGCGAGGATCTCCTCGACGGGGGCCGTGACGACGTAGCGGGGCCGCGGGGTGAGCCGACCCTTCCGGGCGAGCCATGCGATCCAGTGGCGCGAGACACCGAAGCGCTTCGCGGCCTCGGCGTAGGTGAACCCCTCGGCGTACGCTGCGCAGATCGCTTGGGCGGTCTCCTCGTCGAGGGACGGGCGCATGGGGCGCAGCTTCAGGCCGTGGCGCTCGCAGACCTGTCGGACGGTGACCTCGTGCAGCCCGTACCGGT
>JAJYYT010000035.1 GCA_021800645.1 Actinomycetes bacterium | reverse complement strand
AGGGCAGCCTGCTCGCGTTCCCGCCTGGCACGCTGCTCAACGAGCACTACGTCGAGATCGGCGCAGGCACGATGATCGGCCCCTACGTGACGCTCACCGCCGGGATGGCGCCCGGTCAGGCCCTGCTCACCTCGCCGGTCGTCCGCATCGGCGACCGTTGCGTGATCGGGCGCGGCAGCCACATCGTCGGCCACTGGTCGATCGCCGTGGGCGACGACGTCCAGACCGGGCCCTACGTGTACGTCACCGACCAGAACCACGGCTACGAGGATCCCGACCAGCCGATCGGCGGGCAGCGGCCCGTCGACGCGGGGGTCTCCATCGGTGCAGGGAGCTGGCTGGGTGCGCACGCGGTGGTGCTCCCGGGCGCGCAGATCGGCCGGAACGTGGTGGTGGCGGCGGGCGCGGTCGTGCGTGGGCAGGTGCCGGACCACTGCGTGGTGGCTGGGGTGCCCGCACGGGTGGTACGCCGGTGGTACCCCGGGACCGGATGGGTGGACGTGGACGAGAAGCTCGCACCTACGGCCGGGTCTCGGTGATCACGGTCGCGGTCGTCGGGTCAGGGTGCTGCTCTACGGAGGAGGAGCGCCTCGCCGAGGAGCTGGGGCGGCGGCTCGCCGAGGCGGGCGCCCTGGTGGTGACCGGGGGGCTTACCGGGGTGATGGAGGCCGCGTGCCGGGGTGCGCAGTCTGCCGGAGGCACGACGGTCGGCCTGCTGCCCGGGGAGAGCCGCGCAGAAGCCAACCCGTGGGTGACCGTCGCGGTGCCGACCGGGCTCGGCGAGGGGCGCAACGTCCTCCTGGCTCGGGCCGCGGACGTCCTGGTCGCCGTCGGAGGGGAGTACGGGACGCTGTCGGAGATCGCGCTCGCGCTCAAGCTCGGGCGCCCGGTGATCGGGCTCGCCACCTGGGAGCTCCGGCGGCATGCGGGCGCGGCGCCGGACCCGGGGGTCCAGCGCGCGAGCGACCCGGCACGGGCCGTCGAGCTCGCCGTGGGACTCGCGCAGCGTGCGGGTGCCCCTCGCGGCCGGCCTGGCGCTTGAGAGGGGGGAGGTCGAACGGTCCCGGCACGGCCTCGGCGACGTCGTGCTATGCTCGGTGCATCTCGGGTGTGCCTCGTGGGTGAGAAAGAGGGGGAGGTGGCATGGAGACCGTAGCCGGCGGCGAGACCGCCATCGAGGCGTTGCGGGCTTCACGCGGCAGCCTCCGTTCGCAGACGGATGTCTGCGACGCCTGCACAGAGGTCATCACCCTGAAGTCGCGGACCGTGTGGTTCCCTGTGCTCCATAAGCGGGGGTTTCTGTAACGGTCTGTGAGGTGTCGGCCCCCCTTCCCCATCCCCATCCCCCGGGGGGCCGGCACCAACCTCTTCGGCTCGGGCTCGCCGCCGAGCTGGCGTGGCGATAGGCCCACCGCCGGGCCCATTCGCCGGTTCTCCCCGGGCTCACCGCCCGTCGCCCTCCGGGCTCACCGTCGGCAGTGCAGGCAGCTCGGCCGGGGGGTCGGGTGCCGCACGTACCTCCCGAGCACCAAGGCGCGGACCTCGCCCGCCCCTGCCTCGGTGAGGGCCGCCGCGGCTGACTGGAGGTGGGCACCGCTCGTGTAGACGTCGTCGACCAGCAGCACGCGGGCTCCGCTGACGTCGACCCAAACGCGGTAGCCCCGCAGGGACGGACGGCGATGGGTGATCGGCACCTCTCCCGAGCCGAGCGCGTCGAGCAGAGGTGGCAGGGTCCTCGTGGCTGCGACCACGCACGCGAGAGGATGCGGCGGCGGCCGCCCCCCTTGTCCGGAAGGCACGACCACGGCCAGGTCGAGCCCGTCCGGCGCGATGCAACGGCGGTGCCGCCCGAAGAAGGTCTCCAGCAGTGCACCGAGACGCGCCTGCTGCCGTGCGGCGACGGTGCGTTCGCCGGACTTGTACTGCCGCAGCGCCCGGTACAAGGGGCTCGGCCTGCTGACCACGGCGACCGGGGTGACCGGGACCGGCGGACGACCGAGGATCATCGAGACCTCGTGGCACGACTTGCACATGGAGTAGCCCGGTTTGGCCCGGCCTCCGCAGACCCTGCACGGGGGCTCACGCGTCGGCCTCGTGAGCGCGTCCACGGGCGCGCACGGTAGCGAACGGGTGCGCGCGACCGACACTGGGCGGCGCCGGGGCCTGCACGTCCCGCTTGTCGGGGCCCTGTGCGCTCAGCCTGGGGCTGCCGCCTCGAGCCCCTTCGACAGGTCCGTCCACAGGTCCTCGGGGTGCTCGAGCCCGACGCTGAGCCGCAGCAGTCCGGGAGGGATGCGCTCTTCTCCCGGCCACCGGCTCCTCCGCTCGATCGTCGTCTCGACGCCGCCGAGGCTCGTGGTCGGCACGGCAAGCTCGAGCGCACCCACGAGCGCGTCGGCGGCCGCGGCGGAAGGCAGCTCGAAGGAGACCACGGCCCCGAAACCGCGCATCTGCGCCGCCGCGCGGTCGTGGTAGGGATCTCCCGGCAGGCCCGGGTACCGCACGGCGCGCACCGCAGGATACGCCTGCAGCCTCCCGGCGAGCAGGGCTGCGCTCTCCTGCTGGCGGGCGAAGCGGAGCGGCAGCGTTCGCAGGCCGCGCAAGGCGAGGAACGCTTCGACGGTGCCCGGAACGCTTCCGTGGAGAGTGCGATGGCGGCGGAGCCGCTCTCGCTGCGCGTCGCTCCCCGCCACGACCGCGCCGAGAAGGAGGTCCGAGTGCCCTCCGATGTACTTCGTCGCGGAGTGGACCACCAGGTCGGCCCCCCACGCGATGGGCTGCTGCGCGATCGGCGTCGCGAAGGTGTTGTCCACGACGCTCACCACGCCCTCGGCACCGGCGGCCGCCACGATCCGCGGCACCTCGGCGATCCCGAGGAGCGGGTTCGTCGGCGACTCGACCCACACCATCGCCGCGCCCGGCAGTGCGTCGAGCACGGCGTCCGTGTCGGTGATGTCCACCGGTCGCAGCTGCACCCGGCCGGCATCGGCGAGCAACCCGAGGAGCTCGCGCGTCCCTGCGTAGGAAGCCGTCGGGTGCACGACGAGCGCGCCGGGACCAAGCGTGTCGAGCACGGCGGCGATGGCTGCCTGCCCGCTCGCAAAGGAGACCGACCGGCCGCCTTCGAGCGCGTCGAGCGCTGCCTCGAGCGCCTCCCAGGTGGGGTTCCCCCACCGCCCGTAGCGCGCGGAGGTGCCGTCGCGAAAGGTCGACGCGAGCACCGGGGGGACGTTGAGCGGGGCACCCGGCGACAGGTCCCTTCCAGCCGCGACCGCCAGGGTCTCGGGGTGCCAACGACCGTGTCGAAGGGCTGCGCCCGGCTCGCCGCCGCCTCCCGTTGCCCCGGCTGTCGGGTCTGGGGAAGGGCCGACGCTCACCGACCCAACCTTGTCATACCCGCGGGGCGGTCGCCCGAAGGAAAGCACCCTCGTGTCATCGCAATTCGACCTGGTCGAGGTAGCTCTCTCGCCAGAAGTCGAAGCGCTCGGAGGGAAGCAGCAATGCATGGGTCGGCGCCAGTGCCTCGATGAACGCCCGGTCGTGGCTCACCACGACGAGCGTGCCCGGCCAGGTCGCCAGCATCGCGCCCACGGCGGTCACCGATTGAGGATCGAGGTTGTTCGTCGGCTCGTCGAGCACGAGAAGGTTCGATCGGCCCGCAGCCAGCATCGCGAGGGAGAGCTTCGCCCGCTCACCGCCCGAGAGGCTCGCCGCACGGCGAGTGGCGAGCTCCCCGGAGAGGCCGAAGGAGCCCAGCAGGGAGCGGCGCTCCACCTCGGTGCGCAACACCGTGTCGTCGATGTTCCCGAGCGCGCTGCGCTCGGGGTCCACCTGCTCGTGCTCCTGGGCAAAGTACCCGATCACCACGTTGTGGCCGAGGGTGACGGTTCCCCCGCTCGGTATCTGGACCCCCGAGAGGCAGCGCAGGAGGCTCGACTTCCCTGCCCCGTTCCGCCCGACGACGACGGCTCGGTCCCCGCGGGCGAGCGCCAGGGAGACGTCTCGCAGCACGTGCCGGGCGTCGTAGGAGACGGCGAGCGAGGTCACCTCGAGCGGCGTGTCGCCCGACCGTGGCGGGACGGGCAGCGTGAAGCGCACCCTGCGTTCCTTCTTCACGCTCGGGATGCGGGCACGCTCCAGGCGCTCCACCCGCTTGTCGAGCGTCTTGGCGATGCGCGCCCGCTTGACGGTGCTCGCTCGCATGGAGTCCGCGAGGGTGGAGAGTCGCACCACTTCCCGGGCTTGGCGGACCGCGAGGCGCTGCTGGCGCTCGAGGCGCTGGTCGAGCTGCGCACGGAAGCTCGTGTAGGTGCCTGCGTACTCGTCCAGCACGCCGGCGCCCAGGTGCAGGACCTTGGTGATCGCGCGGTCCAGCAGCGCCAGGTCGTGGCTCACCACGAGCAGCGCACCCTTGAACTGTGCGAGCTGTTCCATGAGCCACCGCTTGGCGGGAACGTCGAGGTGGTTGGTCGGCTCGTCGAGCACCATCACGTCAGGTTCGGCGAAGAGCACTCGCATGAGGTCGAGGCGGCGGCGCTGGCCGCCCGAGAGGCTGTCGACGTCCTCGAAGAGCAGGTCCTGGTGGAGACCGAGCCCCTCGGCCATGTGCGCGAGCGTGGACTCCGCCTCGTAGCCGCCGAGCGCACGGTAGCGCTCTTCGGTCTCCGAGAACACGGAGATGCGCTCCGGCGTCGGGTGCTCCGCCATCGAACGACGCGCCGCGGCGAGCTCCACGTCGAGCACGTCGAGGCCGCGTGAGGAGAGAACGTGAGAAAGAGCGCTCGCGTCGGTGCCGAGCCCGCCGACGACGGGCACCTGAGGCAGATAACCCAAGGTGCCGAGCACGTGGACCTCACCGGTCTGCGACAGCTGCGCAAAAGGCTCACCGACGACGACGGAGACGAGCGACGACTTCCCTGCACCGTTCCTTCCGACGATCGCCGCCTTGTCTCCACGCGCGACCACGAACGACGCGTCGTGCAGCAGCGCGCGGCCCGCGATCGAAAGGCCGAGAGAGGTGACGGTGATCATGGTCAGGGGAACATGTCGACGAGGGTACCGGAGCGAGCGGATGAAGAGACGACGGCGAGGACGCTCATCCGACGGTGCAGGCCACGTGCACGCGTGGTCCATCACCAAAGAAGAGCGAGCGCCCTGCACCGCTGACACCCGAACGCCGACCGTCTTCCGGCGAAGGCTCCGCGCGCAGCTCGGCCCACACGGACTTCCCGTCGTCGCGCGGCTCGCTTCCCCACGCGCTGCACAGGATGCTCACGAGCACGAGCCCTCTCCCGCGCTCGTCACCGACAGCACCATCGCGGAGATCGGGCATGCCGCCCCCATGGTCCACGACCTCGACACGGAGCACGTCGTCGCGAAGGCCCACGGTCATCTCGCAAGCGGATCGGGTGTGGACGAGCGCGTTGGCCACGAGCTCGGACACGACGATCGCCGCGTCGTCGCAGATCGGCGACCGATCCCACTCGGCACAGCAATCCGCGACGAAGCGCCGGGCGAGAGCGATGTCGTGGATGTCGGGACCGAATCGCATCGTCGCCTGCTTGGGGATCCGACTGCCGATCTCATCGAGAAGGTCGACGACGTAGTCGATGTCCGGCAACTTGTCCCGCGACTTGTCCTGCGACTTGTCGACGAGCGCGTCGATTGAGCGGCTGATCGCAGCTCGGTCAGGCACGTGAGAGCCGCTGTGGACGAGCACGAACGCGTCCGGTGCCGCGGCGCGCAGCCTGGTCAGCACACCACGCCCGGCGAGGTCGGAGAGGCCCAGGTCGATCACGATGAGGTCCGGTTGGTGCTCGCGTGCGAGCGCGACGGCAGTCCTGGGGTCTCCCGACTCCCCGGCCACCACGAAGCTGGCGCGAAGCTCGAGCGCGTGCCGAAGCGCGGCACGGAGCTCTGGAACGTCGTCGAGGAGCAGCACACGGAGCGCCACGCCGGATCAGGCTATCGCGCCCGGCACGCAGTCCTACCATGAACCACGTGCGCTGGGTGCCGGACGACTACGACAGCGACCCCGGTCGCTGGCGCGCGCACGACACGTCATGGCTGGGGGGCGTCGATCCCTTCGCGGTGGTCACCCAGCGGATCGTCGGGCTCGACGCGCGGCCTGTGCTCGACGTAGGAGGCGGGACCGGCGCGCTCGGACGCTCGTTGCCCCAAGACTGGCCGGTTGTCCTGCTCGACGCATCGCTGGTCCAGCTTCGCGACACCTCCGGGCCCAGGGTCTGTGCGAATGCGCTCGCACTGCCAGTTCCGTCCGCGTCGATGGGCGCGGTCGCGATGCTCTGGATGCTCTACCACCTAGAAGATCCCCTCGCTGCAGTCGACGAGGCCCACCGGGCGTTGCGCGACGGCGGGTTGTTCGCTGCGGCGACCGCGAGCCGCCGCAGCGATCCGGAGCTGACCGACGGGTACCCGCCCACGACGTTCGACGCCGAGGATGCGCCGGACATCGTGGCCGCGGTCTTCGACGACGTCGAGGTCGTACGTTGGGACGCCCCCCTCGTCACGCTCCCCGACCGTGAGGCGGTGCTCGCCTTCTGCAGATCGCACTTCCTCTCGCCAGAGGCCGCGGACCGCGTGATGCCGCCTGTGCGCCTCACCAAGCGAGGATCGCTCGTCTTCGCAAGGAAATGAACAAGTCCGGCCGCTGCGGGCCATGTGAGCCGGTTATGCGGGTCTCAGGGTCAGGGTCAGGGTGCTACCCGGCGTTGTCTCGCACGTCTTCTCGTGGGTTATCTTGCAGTCCCGGGCCGCTAGCTCATCGGGCAGAGCAGGGGACTTTTAATCCCAAGGTGCCGGGATCGAGACCCGGGCGGCCCACCTGGTCAGACCGTGTAGACGGTTCGAAGCGCTGACGCTGGGCGCAACAGGGGGAACTGGTCCTTGGTCTTCATGGCAATGCGTCAGGGGTGCCGGTTGCGCGGGTGACCGAAACGCCCCCGGCCTGATCCCGACGACAGGCATGCTGGCTCTGATGACGGCCGAAGGAGGCCACGGGGATGCGGGTCCGAGGCCCGCTCGTCGAACCTGTCGGGATTGCACGCGTCGTCGCGACACCACAAGAGCTACGGCTGCCCAGCGCCGTCACGATCACAATCGGTGATGATGCGGTCGATCGTTCGGCGACCCATGCGACTCATCGCGGGGTTGGTCTCGATGTAGTACCAGACGGCACCCAACGACTGCTCGAGGGCCCAGGCCTTGCTGCGTTCCCACTCGAGCTCGTCGCACCGCAGGTCCTCACGGAACGCCGCCCGAGGGTCGTCATCGAGGAGGTGCCACGCCGCGACCACGTCGAGCGACGGATCGGCCGGGCCGAAGCCTCCACAGTCGAGCACACCCACCAGCCGACCGCCTGTGACGAGCATGTTGAGCGGGGTCAGGTCACCGTGGGTCATCACGTCCGGTGCGCCACGTGGAAGCTCGCGATAGGAGCCCCACAGCGCACCCAGCCGGTCCACATCGAGCAGGTGCCCACTCCGTTGGAGACAGGTCTGCACCCACTGGTCGTGGTCGTGCAGGTCTCCACCCCGCCGCCCGCGCTCGCAACGACGACCTCCCGTGTCGGCCGTGCGAAGGGTCGCAACGAGGTGCGCCAAGTCTCGTGCGAACGGAATGCTCGCGCTCGGGTCTGTCTCGGATGCGACCGTCCCGGGCAGCCAGGTCTGTACCGACCACGGAAGTGGGTAACGGGGCCCGGGCTCTCCGATGGTGACGGGAACAGGAGACGGGACCGTGGAGTGCCGAGCGAACGCCTTGCCCGCTCGAGCCTCGGCTTCGAGGAGCTCGCGGACCTCGTCGGGCTCAGCCGGTCGGATTGGGAATCGGGCTGCAAGAGCGTCACCGATCCTGAAGATCGCATTGACGGTGCCGCCGGAACGGACGCGTCGCACCGGCTGGTGCGCCCACTGCGGGAACTGGCTCCGAACGAGCTCGCTCACGATGCCCGCGGAGATCTCGATCTCATCGTCGTGCATCATGACCGCGCAGCTCCTGGCGCCATCCGTGAGCCGTCCCTGGGTCCTGAACCAGGTCGTCTGACGAAGTTCCCGGGTGTAGGCGTCGGCGGGCCAGGATCCGCCGCTCAACCGGGGGTGGCTGTTCGAGCCGCCTGGCGAGCCTGGAGCACTGCGATGCCGATCCATCCGACGAGCCACATGTTGGCAATGCGGAGAACGGTTCGCTGCGTCTCGGGACGGGGCCTGCTCGCTCCAACGATCACTGCGATCGCGACCGGACCTACACCCGCAGCCGTCAGCGCGGAAGCTGCCGCCCGATGTCCAGCGCTCCACGCCTCGTCGCTGCGCATCGTGGATGGAATTCGTATTCCCGCAAAAGGATTCCTGGGCAATTTCCCCATTGCGGCCATGCGCCCAAGCGCGATCAACGTCGCTCCGGCGAATCCGGTCTTGGTTGCGCCTGACATGTGCACGAGGATAGCCCTCGCCATCGGCCAGGAGCTGCTTGCGGGCGCCCTTCACCACGAGGCCGTCTGGTTGCGAACGTGAGCACGATCACTGCGAGGCTCTCCACCCCGTGGCACAAGAGAGGCACTCGTTCACGATCCAGATCGACGGGGAAGTCCCCGATGACCCTGCTGGCCGCCTCGTGCTCGACAACTACGCCACCCAAAGCAGCCCAACCTCGAAGTTCTTTTGCCAGCGCGGGACGGTCGATGCCGGTACGTTGGACCGACGAGTCAGGCGATCCTCGACGATGCCCGTTCTCTAGGACGGCTCCTTTGGCTACTCGGCGCGCAAGAGTGCTTCTAGCGGTGCGACCGGAACGACGGCGCCCGCCGTTGAAGCCAACGTCGGGTCCACGGTTACCAAGGCGTCGGCCTGCAGCCTGGTGATAGCCAAGTATTCCGCATCGCGAAGGTTGTCCCAGTCATGCTCACGAGCGATACGCCAAGCCGTGCTGCGCGAAACCCGATCCCCCAGTAGCCGGATCTTGGTCTCCGTGATTCGTTCGTGCACCTTCAATGCGTCTCGCTCGCTGCGCTTTCCACTACGGACGTCCCGCAGCAACAGCTGCAGTGCCTCGCTTCTGATCGAATTCGGTGCCACGAGCTGATGACTCGGCGCTGGCAGCAGATCGTGGTCAACCAGATGGAGCAAGGTCGGCGCGTCAACGACATAGCGGGCCACGCAGCGATCATACGAAAGTATCCCGGCGGCGTCCCAAGTCCGGTGCAACAAGCTGCAGACGAAGGCTCTGGTTCATGGTGCTACGCGGCGGCGGTCAGCCTCTGGGACCACCTCCTCTCCGGCCGGTTCGCGCGGCAAACCGATCAGCTCGTGGCGTAGCCGTTTGAGCCTGTGGTCCGCCGGCTTGTCGGACTGCTCGCTGAGAGCGGCGAGGTCCCACCGTTCGTCTTCGACGCCGGCTACGACCCGATAGCGATCGGTCACGAGCTCTGGCGTGGGCACTGGGCAGATCGCGCCACGCCTCCGCTAGTGCGAGGGAGTGTGTTCCTGAAGGATCCCATCGACGCCGGTGGCGTTCACGAGCATCCGCCGGCAGGGGGTCTCGGGCGATCTGATCGACGAGTGTCACGCAACATGACCTGTCTGAACGGACTTTCGGACCCTGCGGGCTCGAGGCTTGTGAAGCGGACCGGAATGCTGAAGGCGACAAGGACCCCGTACCCGCGAGCTCATCCGTCAGCTCACGGCTCTTGGCCACGAGGCCACCCTCAGACCCGCAACCTGAGCCTGCTGCTCATCGTCAGGCCCTCGGCCTGAACGGGGCTCTTCCACGCACCCCGACCCGGCGCGCTCATGGACCCGCACTACTTACGCATCTCTGTTCGGCTCAGAGCTGGTTCGGACGAGGGGGCTACCCGCGCGCGCAACCTCCGCTGGCGTTGCGGGTCGGTGCCCACCATGCGGCATCGTCGGTCGCCGGGAAGAAGTCGCCGGTGGCGCTGTCTTGGAAGTACTCCACCGGCGGGGGCGCCCCTGAGAGCACGGCCCGCAACGCGTCCAGGAACCTCTCCACGTCGTCGAGCGTCGTCCCGAGCCCGGCACTGGCGCGCACCGCGCCAGGGATGTGGCGGTGGTCGCCGCGCCTGACCTGGGATCTCGCCGTCTCGAGGTGCTCTGCACCAAGGCCGAGAAGCCGGGTCAGGTAGGGGTGCGCGCAGAAGCACCCGTGTCGCACGCCGATGCCGAACTCCGCCGCCAGGCGGGCCGCGACGAGGCCGTGGTGCATGCCTTCGACGGTGAACGTCGCGACGGCGAGCGTCTCGGTGTCCGAGGAGGGCCCGAGAAGATGGACGCCGTCCATGGCGCCGAGCCCCCCGCGAAGGCGCGTCGCGAGCACGGTCTCGTGACGCTCGATCGCGTCCCATCCGAGCCGGGCGAGCTCCTCGATCGCCGCGCCCAAGGCGACCGCGCCCACGACGTTCGGTGAGCCGGCCTCCTCGCGTTCGGGCGGGTCCGTCCACAGCACCTCGTCCAGGTCGACCAGCTCGACCGCGCCTCCGCCGGCGAGGAACGGCTCCCCATCGGCGAACGCAGTCGCCGGTCCGACGAGCGCGCCCGCGCCGAACGGGGCGTACATCTTGTGGCCGCTCCAGGCGATGAAGTCGGGCCCGGCTGTGCCATCGGCACCCCGTGGTACCGGACGGTGCGGCGCGAGCTGGGCTGCGTCGAGGACGACCGGGACGCCGCGTGCGTGGGCTGCCGCACAGATCTCGGCGATCGGCGGCAGCCACCCCGTGACGTTGGAAGCTCCGGTGATCGCGAGCACCTTTGGAACAGGCGCCATGTCGAGCGCGGCCACCACGTCGCTCAGGTCGAACACGCCGTCCGTCCCGCACTCGACGTGCCGTCGGTGCGCGTACCTGGCCCATGGCAGCAGGTTCGCGTGGTGCTCGACGACGGTGGTGAGCACCACGTCGTCAGGGTCGAGGCGAAGTCGGAAGGCGAGATGGTTCAGCGCCTCGGTGGTGTTCCGGCAGATGATCGCCGTGTCGCCGGAGCCCTCGCGGCCGACGTGGCGCAGCATGAGTAGACGGGCCGCCTCGTACGCGGCGGTCGAGGTCCTCGACTTGAACCCCGCACCCCTGTGGACGCTCGAGTACCTCGGGAGGAAATCGCCGATCTGTGCGGCGACGGCGGCGGAGGCGGGAGTCGAGGCAGCGCAGTCGAGGTCCACGTAGGGTCGCTCGGTGCCGTCGAGGCAGTGCACGCCGAGCCCGGCCCCCACGAGCGCCAGCAACGGCGGGGAGCCATCGGGCGAC
>JAJYYT010000034.1 GCA_021800645.1 Actinomycetes bacterium | reverse complement strand
GGCGTACAGATGGACGTTGCCGCGTCATGACGGTCCCTGCGGACGGGTCGGTGCCGCCGCTGCGACTGACCGAGGGAACATTCCAGGCGCATGGGCTCGCCTGGTCTCCTGACGGGACGTCGATCGCGTTCGCGTCGGGTCGCCACGAGCAGTGGGATCTCGACGGCGCCGTCGACCTCTACCGGGTTGCCGCGGACGGCTCCGGCGCGCCGGTCCGCCTGACGCCCACGGCCGCGGCCTTTTCGTCCCCCTCGTGGTCCCCCGACGGGACGCGGCTCGCCTACTTCGTCGACCCGTCCCCGATGGACGCGCCGCGCAACGTTCGCCTCGGGCTCCTCACCCTCGCCGACGGAGCCCTGCGCGACCTCACCGGCGACCTCGACCGGAACTGCTCGCCGTTCGGCGGTTCCCGGGCACCGCTGTGGTGGGGGGACCAGCTGCTGTGCCTCGTCGAGGACAGCGGCAACGTCCATCTGTACGCCTTCGCCGCGACCGGCACGCCGGCGCGGGTGCTCGTCTGCGGCGGCGACCGCTGGGTGAGCGGCTTCGACGCCGCAGCGGGAGTGCTCGCGCTGAGCGTCGGCACTCCCACGACGTTGCCCGAGCTGCATGTGCGGCCGCTCGCGACGCCGGCGGGACCCTTGGCGGCGGACGAGCGGCGGGTGACCGACATGTCGGTGCCGCTGCGCGCGAAGGCACGCCTCGTCGAGCCGGAGGCCTACGCTGCACGTTCCGCGGACGGCACGGAGGTGCCGTGCTGGGGGATGCCACCGGTCGGCGCGGAGCCCGGACGCCGGTACCCGACGCTCCTCAACGTCCACGGCGGGCCGTTCACCTCCTATGGCAACCGGTTCCTCGACGAATTCCAGCTGCAATCGGGTGCGGGCTTCGGCGTCCTCTACTGCAACCCTCGAGGGAGCTCGGGTTACTCGGAAGCCTGGGGGCGCGCCGTGCGGTGGCCCGACTGGGACCACGACCCCGGCTCGGGGTGGGGGGGCGTCGACTACGAGGACGTCATGGCGTGCGCCGAAGCCGCCGCCGAGCGCTTCGACTGGGTCGACCCCGGGCGCCTCGGCGTGCTCGGCGGGTCCTACGGCGGCTTCATGACGTCGTGGATCATCGGGCACACCGACACGTTCCGGGCGGCGTGCTCCGAGCGCGCGGCCAACAACCTGCTCACGCTCGAGGCGTCGTCGGACATCGCCACGGCGTTCCGGGGGTACGTCGGCAGGACGCACCTCGAGGATCCCGACGCGTACCTCCGGCACTCGCCGGTCCGCTACGTGCACGAGATGAGGACGCCGGTGCTCATCGTCCACTCCGAGCAGGACCTCCGCTGTCCCATCAGCCAGGCGGAGGAGCTCTTCGTCGCGTTGCGCCTGCTCGGGCGCGAGCCGGTGCTCGTGCGCTTCCCTGCCGAGAGCCACGAGCTCTCCCGGTCGGGCGCGCCACGCCACCGCGTCGAGCGGGCAGAGCTCATCCTCGACTGGTTCCGGGAGCATCTCGGCTCGGGCTGAGCCCACGCCGCGTGCCCCCTTGGGCCCGCCGGTGGTGGCCCGGCGCGCCCGGCGACCGGCTGGGAGTAGCTTGGCTGCCCAGTCGGCAACCAAGGAGCCCCAAGTGGCCGATAGCTGCTTGCTGTGACAGTTTGCTCAACCGTCATGCGTCCGCCCACCGGCGAGCGCGTCCCGACCATCCGCTCGCCCGTTCGTTCGAGCCGGGTGAGGATTGGTGGTGGTGCTACCCCCACCAGCTTCTCTTCGAGGTGGAGGGTGCACCTCCTTCTCCGTCGCACGCTTAGGTCCCCGCTATGGCGGTGACCCGCGGCTGGGCCCCCCTTCCCTTCGAGCAATGGAGAGCCACCTGCGACACGCTGCACGCGCACGCCCAGGTCCTCGGCAAGCTGGCTGCGCGGCTCGCGTTCCCCGAGCCGCAACTGCAGCACGCAGCACTGCGCCTCACGGCAAGAGGATGGGAGACCCTCCCGCTTCCGGCGCCGGACGGCTCGGGGACGATCGTGTTGGCACTCGATCTGCATGCTCACCAGACCTTGATCGAGCACAGCGACGGCCGGCGCCGCGGAGTCGCCCTCACTCCTGACCGTGCGGTCGGGGAGGTGACCCGAGAGGTCCTCGGAGCCGTCACGGCCATGGTGGGACCGGTCGCCTTCGACCCCCGTCCGCAGGAGGTCGCATGGACGGTTCCCCTCGACCAGGACGATCAGCACGCGACGTACGTTCCCGATCAGGTGGCGGCCTACCTGAGCGCTGCGACCTGCGCGGCAATCGTCTTCAGCGAAGTGCGGGCCCCGTTTCGCGGCCGCTGCACTCCGGTCAATGCGTGGTGGGGGTCGTTCGACCTCGCCGTCAGCTTCTTCTCGGGCGAGCCAGCCGATCCGGGAACGTCGGAGTACATCATGCGCAACGCGATGGACGCCGAAGAGATTGCCATCGGATGGTGGCCAGGCGACGCCCGGTACCCGCGGGCCGCCTTCTACGCCTATGCCCACCCGGCCCCCCCGGACTACGCGCAAGGGACGCTCGAACCGCCAGCCGCCAGGTGGGAGCCGAGCCTACGCGAGTTCATCCTCGATTGGGACGACGTGGTCGCCTCCGATGACCCGGTGCGAACCGCGCTGTCGTTCGCGCGGTCGGCCGCGAAGTACTCCTGCATGTCATGCGGGTGGGATCCTGCTCTGCCTGCCAGCCTGGCAGGTCGCCCCCCGCCGGTTCACTAGAACCACGTCCGCACCTCTGTGGGTCCTGGGGCCTACGCGAACGGTTGACCGAGACCATGGACCCGGCGTGGATCGCTGCACCACAGCGCGACAGCCGGCGGCTCGAGGCTGCCGTGCAGGGGGCAGCTCTCCGTCGTCCTCGCGCCGGCGAGTGTGTGCGATCGCAGTTGGGGCGTTGGACGCGTCATCATGCGATATGCGATGGTCACCTCGACGCGAGCGGAGAAGGAAGGGGAAGACGCGATGACCGGATCGCCTACCGAAGGGATCAAGACCGTGCTGTACCCGGTGTCCGATCTGGCCAAGGCGAAGGCGGTGTACTCTGCGCTGCTCGGTGCCGACCCCCAGGTCGACTCTCCCCACTACGTGGGCTTCGACGCAGAGGGCCAGCACATCGGGCTTGTCCCGGCCGGTGGACCGCAAAGTCCCGCCACGCCCGTCGCCTATTGGCATGTGGAGGACATCGAGGCGAAGCTCACCGAGGTGACCGGCGCGGGCGCACGAGTCCAGGACCCCGCTCGTGAGGTGGGTGGAGGCCGGCTGGTGGCGACCGTGACCGATCCTGACGGCAACCCCATCGGGCTGATCCAGGACCGCTGAGCGGCGGTGAGCTCTCGCCCACGCTCCCTCGCCGAGCGTCAGCGCGGCAGCGAGCAGCGTCTCCTCGACGAGATCCTCGCCACCTCGGCGCCGGCCCGCGCCACCGCCACCTGAGCGCTACTCGTCGGGGCACAGGTGCACCACGCCGCGGCCGGGGACCTTGGTGGTGTCGAGCCCGGCCCTCTCGGTCAGATGGCCGAAGACGCTGGCGTCACGCAGGGCGCAGGCACATCGGTCGTTGTTGAAGTAGGCGTAGACGTCGGCGCTCGTCGGCCACAGCTCGGCCAGGCGCTCGACCCAGGTCTCGAGGGCCGCTCGGCCGTAGCAGGGGCGGGGGGTGGCCTTGCCTTCGTGGAAGCGGAGGTAGCCCCAGTCGGCCGTGCGCACCACCGGCCACCGCCGCCATGGGGCGTCGGCCAGCACCCAGGCCGCGCCGTGGCGCGACAGCACGGCGTACACCTCGTCGCAGTCCCAGCTGTCGTGCCGGGCCTCGACGGCGATCCGCAGCCCCGGCCCGAACTCGGCGAGCGTCTCGTCGAGCCGCTGCGTCTCCACCTTCATCGTCGGGGGCAGCTGGAGCAGGATCGGTCCGAGCTTGCCCTCCAGGTGCCGCGCCCGTGTCAGGAACCGGTGCACGGGCTCCTTCGGCTCCGACAGCCGCTTGGTGTGGGTGAGGTAGCTCGACGCCTTGAGCGCGATCTCGAATCGCTCGGGCGTGCTGTCTCGCCAGCGAGCAAACGTCTCGGAGGACGGGAGCCGGTAGAAGGCATTGTTGACCTCGACGGTGTCGAACGACTCGGTGTAGAAGCCCAGCCACTTCGAGGTGGCGAGCCCTTCGGGGTAGAAGGTGCCGCGCCAGTGCCGGTACTGCCAGCCCGACGTGCCGATCTTCACGGTCACCACTGCAAGCCTCCCGCGCCGGGTCCTATCCCCGCACGGCGGAGCTGCCGTGCTCGTGAGAATGGACGCAGAACCGCGGACCTCCGCGAACGGCGCTCTTCGAGCACCTTCTCGTCGCAGTCGCAACAGGCGACCATGTCGAGGGTGAGGGCAACGCGGTGTGGACAATTGCGGTGTGGCGGATTCGGCTCGTAGCCTGTTGTTCGCGTGAGCACGCCGCTGTCCGACGTCGATGTCGTACTCGAAGCGGTGAGGTCCGTCGTGAGCGACCTCCGTGGCTCCGCTCCATTCTCGGTCCAGCTCGACAGCGATTTGCGCGCCGACCTCGGGCTGGACAGCCTCGCCATGGTCGAAGTGCTCGACCGGATCGCTGACGGGGCAGGCGTCACGCTCGGCGAGGACGTGCTGACCACAGCCAGCAGCCCGCGCGACCTCGTCGTCGCCCTCCACGACGCACGTGCCGGTCACACGGGGCCCGAGCCGGGCACCCCGTCGCGTCGTGCGACCGAGTCCCACGGCGCCGGAGTCGAAGCGGGGGGGCGCGTACCGGGGACCACGACCGAGCGCGAGACGGCGAGCGCTCGAGTGCCCGAGGCGGGCGCGTTCGGCACGATCTTCGACGCTCTGTCGTGGCACGCGGCGACGCACCCCGAGCAGCTGAACGTCCGCCTCCTCGGCTCGAACGCCGGGGACCCGGCCGACGAGCTCAGCTACGGCCGCCTCCTCGAAGACGCCCGGGCGGTCGCGTTCGCACTCGTCGAGGGCGGCCTCTCGCCGGGCGAGCGGGTGGCGCTCATGCTCGGGACCGAGCGTGCGTACTTCACCGTCTTCCTCGGCATCGGGCTCGCTGGAGGAGTCCCGGTCCCGCTCTACCCGCCCGCACGCCGAGAAGCGCTCGCCGAGCAGCTCACCCAGCTCGCAGGCGTCCTTCGCAACGCCGGGGCCGCGGTCCTCGTCACGGTCCCCGAGGCGGTCACCGCGGCGCGCCTCGTGATGCTCCAGGTCCCCTCTCTCAGAGCCGTGCGCACCCCCAGAGAGCTCGAGGCGCGTGCTGGGCAACCCGTACCGCTCCCGAGCATCGGTGGAGATGCGACCGCACTCATCCAGTACACGTCGGGGTCGACCGGCGACCCGAAGGGGGTGGTGCTCACCCACTTCCAGCTCCTTGCCAACATCGACGCGATGGCCCGGGGGGCAGCGGTGACTCCCGACGACGTGGTCGTCTCGTGGCTCCCCTTGTACCACGACATGGGCCTCATCGGCATGTGGCTCGCCCCGCTCGTGCTCGGCTTCCCCCTCGTCGTGATGTCCCCTCTCGCCTTCCTCGCGCGCCCCTCGCGCTGGCTTCGGGCCATCTCCACCTACAAGGGGACCATCACCGCCGCGCCGAACGTCGCCTTCAAGACCTGCACGGAACGCATCCGAGACGAGGAGCTCGATGGGGTCGACCTGTCGAGCTGGCGTCTCGCGTTCAACGGCTCCGAGCCGGTGAGCGCGGCGGACATCGACAGCTTCGTCGAGCGGTTCCAGCGCGTCGGGTTCGAGCGGCGCGCGATGTGCCCCGCCTACGGGCTCGCGGAGGCCGGCGTGGGCATCGCGTTCAGCCCGCTCGGGCGTGGGCCGCGCGTCGACACGATCTCAAGGGGTGCCCTCGCAGGGTCCGGCCGTGCGGTCGTGGCGCCCGAAGGCGACCCCGACGCAGAAGCCGTTGTCGGCTGCGGCTACCCGCTCGCCGGTTACGAGATCCTGGTGGCGGGCGACGCCGGCCAGGAGCTCGAAGAGCGGACCGAGGGGAGGGTCTTCTGCCGCGGACCCTCGCTCACCGCGGGGTACTTCGGCGAAGAGGCGGGGCGAAGCGGCTTGTGGCAAAGAGGATGGCTCGACACCGGCGACCTCGGCTATGTGACCGACGGCGAGCTGTTCCTCACGGGGCGGGCGAAGGACCTCATCATCCGCGGCGGGAGGAACGTCCATCCCGAAGACGTGGAGGCAGCCGTGCGCGACGTGGAGGGTCTCGAAGAGGGCGGCGTCGCCGCATTCGCCGTGCCGGACCCCGCACTGGGCACTGAGCGCGTGGTCGTCGTCGCCGAGACCCGTTTGGCGCCCGAGGGGCGCGCCGGGCTCGAGCGCGAGATCCGCCAGCGAGCGGCCCACGTGATCGGAGCTGTTCCCGACGTGGTCGAGCTTGTCTCGCCCGGGTCGATCCGCCGCACGCCGAGCAGGAAGATCCGCCGCGGCGAGACGCGGGACGCCTTTCTCTCCGGCAAGCTCGAGCGGCCGACACGACCGGCCGCGCTGGAGCTCGCCGAGTTCGTTCGCTCCGAGGCGCGACCGGCGCTCGGGCGTGCGGGGAGGCTCACCTCGGACTGGCTCTTCGCCATGCGTGCGTGGGTGAGCGTGCTCGCAGCCGCAGCGCCAGTCGCGGCGCTCGTCTGGCTCCCGCTGTCAGTTGCCGCGCGGTGGCGGCTCATCAGATGGGCGCTCCGTGCAGTGGTGGCGACGACGGGGATCAGGATCCACGCGCAAGGTGCCCTGCCCGATGAGGGCACCCCGTCTGTCATCGTGGCGAACCACTCGAGCTTCGTCGACGCCGCGGTGCTCATCCTCTCCTCGGCCGGCCCGCTCACCTTCGTCACGAGCACCGACTTCGAGCGCAAGGCGGTGATCGGACCGTTCCTCCGGCGCATCGGCTGCGCCTTCGTCGAGCGAGGCGATCCCGCGCGCACTACTGAGACGCTGGGCATGCTGGCGGGGCTCGTCCGGAGCGGCTCGCGGCTCGTGGTCTTTCCCGAGGGATCGATCTCTCCGTCCCCCGGGGTGCGCCCCTTCCACCTGGGCGCATTCGCTGTGGCCGCGGCGACCGGGTCCCGGATCGTCCCGGTCGCACTCGTGGGCACGCGCGAGGTGTTGCGCGCCGGCTCGTTCTTCCCGCGGCGCGCCGACGTCTCGCTCCTCGTGGGTGACGCAGTCGATCCACCAGGCTCGGACTTCGCCGACGAGGTGGCTGCCTCGGACAAGGTGCGCGGCGTCCTCGCCGCTCTGCTGGGCGAAGCGCTCGTCGGGGTGCCCACCCGCTGACGCAACGATCCCGACGCGCGCACCGCCGAGCCGAGCACGAGCGCGGCCACCAGCCCGACCCACCCCAAGCGCGCTCCTCTTGGGTCGGTCCATGGTGCCGTCGGGACGTGGCCGGGGACCCCCCGCGCTGGCCCCATCTCGTACTCGGGCTGTTCCCGTTGGACCTATCGGTTGGCCTCGCCGGTTCCGCCCTTCGAACCCTTCAGCTCCTCGAGCGCGGCCTTGACGTCGGCCACCTCTTCCTCCAGGTCCTCCAGGTACGCCTCGAGATCCTCGGCCCGCGCCCGTCGCCTACGCGGCCCGCGGACGAATCTCGGCCCGTGCCCGGACTCGGGGCCGTACCCGTACTCGGGGCCGTACCCGTGCCCCGGCCCGTACCCGTGCCCCGGCCCGTACCCGTGCCCCGGCCCGTACCCGTGCCCCGGCCCACACCCGTGCCCCGGCCCCCAGTGGTGACAGTGCTCGTGCTCACACCAGCAGCTCATCGCGACCTCCTTCGGCCAGCTCCCGAAGCATGCTACGGGGCTCGAGTGCAGCCCCGCAGGGGCGAAGGTCCATTCGGCGCGTCGCGTCGCGTCACCGGCGCCGGTAGAGCCGTTCGACCCTGGTGATCGGGTGGAGGCTGGGGAACGCTGAAGGCGTGACTGGTGTGACGGCTGAAGCCGCGAGTCCTCTCGGGGAGCCCTGATGGAGAGTCGACGGATCGTGGTCGGCGTGGATGGTTCCGAAGGGTCGCGTCGGGCGCTTCGATGGGCGATCGCCGAGGCCGCCAAGCAAGACGCCGTCATCGAGGCGGTCACGGTGTGGCAGAGCCCGTTCGGCTTCGGCGACACCATGGGCGCGCACCTCGACGAGGGCAAGATCGAACGAGCCGCGCGCGACAACCTTCAGAAGACCATCGCCGAGGTGGCCGGCGACGGCCCGTCGGCCATGATCGAGCCGATCGTCGTGGAAGGGGACCCGGCCCAGGTCCTCTGTCACCAATCGGCCGGGGCCGACCTGCTCGTCATGGGCTCACTCGGCCACAGCCCGTTCACCAGCCCCGCTCTGGGATCGGTGAGCTTGCGCTGCGCGCAGCACAGCGCATGTCCGGTAGTGATCGTCCCCAAGGACAATCCGCCTCCTTCAGGCACCGGGTGAAGCGCCGGGTGAGGCACCGGGTAAAGAAAGGACCTTCGGCCCGGGCCGTTGTGACCGAGACCTGGGATGGCTGAGCCGCTTCCCGGCGTTGAAGATCGAGGAGAAGTCGAAGAGAAGTCAAAGAGAACAGGGTCTACTGGCCGACAAAGTCGGGTACGAGAGCGAAAAGGGAACCAGGAGGTGTGCCATGTTGATGCGATTCGATCCATTCCGAGGGCTCGACGAGCTCACTGACCAGCTGCGAGACGGCAGGCGGCTGCGCTCGATGCCGCTCGACGCCTACCGGATCGGTGACACGTTCCACGTCGACCTCGATCTGCCCGGGGTAAAGCCCGAGTCGATCGAGGTGACGGTCGAGAAGAACGTGCTCAGCGTGAAGGCAGAGCGTCAGTGGAAGAACGAGGATGCCGAGACCGTCGTGTGCGAGCGTCCGACCGGGACCTTCACCCGGGAGCTCTTCTTGGGCGAGAACCTCGACACCGAGAAGGTCGCCGCGGCGTACGAGAACGGAGTGCTGCGCCTGACCATCCCTGTTGCCGAGAAGGCCAAGGCCCGGCGCATCGAGGTGCGCTCTACGGAGAAGAAGGAAGCGATCGCGACCGCCAGTGCGGCTTGAGGATCGTCGAGCAAATGCGCAAAGGGTGCCTTGACGGCACCCTTTGCGCGTCGGTCGGCGGCAGGTGACGAGCCAGGAGGTGGCGACGAGAAAGGAGGTGGAGCAGGGTGGTGCGGCTGATCGATCCTCGCGCGCAGGCAGTTGTGCGGCCGAATACCCGATCGAGCGAACGAGCAGCAACGAGTCGAAGGCTCCCCGTGAGGCTCGTCCCATGGGGCGGCGAGCAGAGAGCAGCTGCCATGCGCGCGTGGATTGTTGACCATCCCGCTCCCATCGACGAGGGCTTGCTCCGGCTGGTCATGCGCCCGGAGTCCTGATCGCCTGCGATGCGCACCGCGAGCCACCCGACGCTCACCTGTGTGCAGCATGTGCGGACGCGCGATGGTCGGCTGGTTGCGTTCGATCAGAGAAGGGTCGAGGAGGCAGTCGGGAAGGCCGCTCGAGAGGCCGGCAGAGCGGATGCTCCTGGGCTCGCCACCTCCGTGGCTGGGACGGTGAGCGCTCAGATCGCCGAGCGCTTCGGCGATCTTCCGCCAGGGGTCGAAGACGTCCAGGACGCAGTCGAGCAGGTGCTCGTGAGCTCCGGGCGGGCGGACGTCGCGCGCGTCTACGCCCTCCACCGCCGCAGGCGCACCGAGGTCCGTCGCGCGAAGGAGCAGCTCGGCGTGCGCGACGAGCTCGAGCTCGGCCTGGGCGCGCTGGCGATCCTGAAGGAGCGCTACCTGCGCAAGGACCGGCACGGCAACGTGATCGAGTCGACGGCCGAGATGATGGACCGGTCCGCCAGCTTCGTGGCACTTGCCGAGGAGCAGTGGCACCCGGCCAGCGCCGAACGCTGGACCGAAGCCTTCTCCCATTCGATGCAGCGCCTCGAGTTCTTGCCGAACTCGCCCACGCTCATGAACGCCGGGACGAGCCTCGGCTTGCTGTCCGGATGCGTCGTGCTCCCACTGGAGGACTCGCTCGGCTCGATCTTCGAGACGCTCGGCCACGCCGCGCTCTTGCACCAGGCGGGTGGGGGCACCGGGTACTCGTTCTCCCACCTCCGCCCCCGGGGCGACCGGGTGATGAGCACCGGCGGTGTGGCCAGCGGGCCGGTCTCGTTCCTCTCGGTCTTCGACATGGCGGCGGGGGTCATCTCCGACGGCGGGCGCCGGCGGGGCGCCTCGATGGCGGTGCTGGACGTCTCGCACCCCGACATCGTCGACTTCGTGGAGGCGAAGGACGACCCCGGCACTCTCGAGCACTTCAACCTGTCGGTCGGGATCCCCGATCGCTTCATGCGCGCCGTGCTCGCCGGGGACGGGCATCGCCTCGTGAACCCCCGCACGAGAAGGGTGACGGGCAGCATCGGCGCCCGCGAGCTCTTCGAGCGCATCTGCGCGGCGGCCTGGCGAGGCGGGGACCCGGGGCTGCTCTTCCTCGACCGGATCAACAGCGCCAACCCGTTGCCGAGCCTCGGGCGGATCGAGGCCTCCAATCCCTGCGGCGAGGTGCCGCTGCTGCCCTATGAGTCCTGCAACCTCGGCTCTGTGAACCTCGCACGCTTCACCGACGGCAAGAACGTCGACTTCGAGCGCCTGGGCGCGACCGTGCGCGTTGCCGTTCGCTTCCTCGACGACGTGATCGACGTGAGCCGTTACCCGGTTGCGGAGCTCGAGGCGCCGGCGCACGCGGCGCGAAAGGTCGGCTTGGGAGTGATGGGGCTCGCCGAGATGCTGGCGAGCCTCGGGATCCCTTACGACTCGGTGCCCGCTCTCCGCCTCGCGGCCCGAGTCATGGGCTTCATCGAGCGGGAGGCACGCCGGGCGTCGGCCGCGTTGGCGGAAGAGCGCGGGCCGTTTCCCCTCTACGAGCAGAGCCGCTACCGGCGCCGCGGCATCGGACCACTGCGCAACGCCCAGCTCGCTTCGGTCGCTCCGACCGGCACGATCTCGCTCGTCGCGGGGACCACCTCGGGCATCGAGCCGATGTTCGCCCTCTCCTACGTGCGCCACGTCCTCGGTCGAGACCTCGCAGAGACGAACCCCTTCTTCGAGCGCATCGCGAGTCATTGTCAAGAGTTGTGGACGATAAATCTCACTCAGGCTGCGACGGACCCGGTGTTTTCGTCGGTGTCGGCGGTCTCTTGCCCCGACTGATCGCTCCTTTCTTGTAGCTTGCCGTCGATGAACGTGGCGCCCGCCCGGACGAGCGGGACGAGCTCGGCACCGGTGATCC
>JAJYYT010000033.1 GCA_021800645.1 Actinomycetes bacterium | reverse complement strand
CCCGAGCCGCCGCCCGAGCCGGCCGCCACCGCTGCCGAGCCGCCCGCCGAGTCGCCGCCCGAGCCCGCCGAGTCGCCGCCCGAGCCCGCAGCCGCTGGCGAAGCGCCACCCGAGCCCGTCGCCGGGCCTGGCAGCGCGGCGTCGGACGGGGCGATCGAGCCCGCCCAGCCGGCCGAGACCACCCCCATCACCACGGAGGCCTGAGAAGTGCCAGATTTCACTGCCAAGGACGTCCAGACGCTTCGCCGGCTCGCCGGCGTCGGCATGCTGGACGCGAAGCGCGCCCTCGAGGAGTCCGGCGGCGTGATGGAGGACGCGATGCAATGGCTCCGGCTGAAGGGGCTCGCGAGGGCTGCAGCCCGCGACGAGCGCGAAGCGTCGCAGGGCGCGGTCGCAGCCGTTCGCCAGGGATCGAGCGCGGCGATCGTGGAGCTCCGGTGCGAGACGGACTTCGTGGCGAAGTCGCCCGACTTCGTCTCCCTTGTCGACGAGCTGGCGGCCGCCGTCGCCGAGAACGGCGAGCAGGCCCTCGAGGAGCGGAAGGGCGAGATCGACCAGCTCCGCACGTCGCTGCAGGAGAACATCTCCGTCGGCCGCGTCGTCCGCATGGAGAGCAACGAGGGACAGGTGCTCGACGGCTACGTCCACCAGCAGTCGGGCAGGGGCGTCAACGCGGTGATCGTCCTTCTCGAGGGGGGCACCCAGGAGCTGGCGCACGACGTGGCGGTGCACATCGCGTTCTCCCGTCCCGAGTACGTGCGTCGTGAGGACGTTCCCGAAGCCGAGGTCGCCGCCGAGCGAGCCACCCTTGAGCAGATCTCGCGCAACGAGGGAAAGCCGGAAGCCTCGCTCCCCAAGGTGGTGGAGGGAAGGATGAACGGCTGGTTCAGGGAGCGGGTGCTCGTGGAGCAGCCCTACGTACGCGACGAGAAGCGCACCATCTCCGACCTTCTCGGGTCGGCGAAGATCGTCCGGTTCGCTCAGGTGGTGATCGGCTCCTGAGCGCGCCGGACCCGGCTGCGGGATAGCGGAGGCGCTGGTCATGGGTGAGCCGCGACGCCTGGTCCTCAAGATGTCGGGCGAGGCACTCGCGTCGTCCGCTTCCGACGAGACGATCGATGCCTCTGTCGTCGAGCGGATCGCCGGCGAGATCGCCGAGGCGCTCCAAGAGCTGCCCCTGCAGCTCGCTGTCATGGTGGGAGGCGGGAACATCTGGCGCGGCACCACCGGTGCGGGCGCGGGGATGGACCGTGCGACCTCTGACACCATGGGCATGCTCGGCACGGTCATCAACGCGCTCGCGCTGCAGGACGCGCTCGAGCACAAGGACCAGCCCACTCGTGTGCTGACCGCGGTGCACATGGCCGAGGTCGCTGAGCCGTACATCCGCCGACGGGCGATCCGCCACCTCGAGAAGGGGCGCGTGGTGATCTTCGCCGCCGGGATGGGCAACCCGTACTTCACGACGGACACCTCGGCCGCGCTGCGCAGCGCGGAGATCGAAGCGGAGCTGCTCTTGAAAGGCACGCACGGCGGCGTGGACGGGGTGTACAGCGCCGACCCCCGCAAGGATCCCTCGGCGACCCGCTTCGACGAGGTCTCCTTCATGGACGTCATCGCGAAGGACCTGCGGGTCATGGATCTTACGGCCATCACGTTCTGCAAGGACAACAAGCTGCCCATCTTGGTCTTCGACCTGATGGGGCCGGGCAATCTGCGCCGGGCGCTCAGCGGCGAACGGATCGGTACGCTTGTCCGGTGATGGACGACGACCTGGTCGAGGTGGTCCTGGAGGAAGCCCGCGACAAGATGGCGAAGGCGGTCGACCACGTCCGCAGCGAATTCGCGGCCGTGAGGACCGGCCGAGCCTCCCCGGCACTGGTGGAGCACCTGATGGTCGACTACTACGGGACTCCGACGCCGCTGCGGCAGATCTCGGGGTTCACCGTCCCCGACGCGATGCTGCTGGTCGTGTCCCCCTACGACAAGAGCTCGCTGTCCGCGATCGAGAAGGCCATCCAGAGCTCGGATCTCGGCATCAACCCGTCCAACGACGGTACCGTCATCCGGCTCGCATTCCCCCCGCTGACCGAGGAGCGGCGCAAGGAGCTCGTGAAAGTCGTCCGCCACAAAGCGGAGGAGGGGCGCGTGGCGATCAGGAACCTCCGCAGGGCCACGCGTCACGAGCTGGAGTCGCTCGAGAGGGACGGGTCCATCTCTTCAGACGAGCTGGACAGAGTTGAAAAGGAGATCGAGAAGATCACGCACCAGCAGGTGGCGGCCGTCGATCAGCTTCTGGCGCACAAGGAGAAGGAGCTGCTCGAAGTCTGAGGGCGCGCCCCGGGTCTTGGGCACGCGACGAGGATGAAGGATGCAGGCCCGGAGCGGGAACGTGGTGACAACGGACGTCATGACAAGCGACACAGTCCACGAGGACCAGCACGAGGTCGACGAGGATGCCGGCTCGCGCCGCACCGAGCAGGTGCGGATCGTAGGCGCTGAGCGGGCCGGAGACTCGGCGGGACCACCCATCGACGGGGGCACCGACGCCGGTGGGGCAGACCTCGGCGCAGGCACCGACGAAGGCTGGGGACCCGAGGACTGGCCCGTCCCCGAAGAGCCCCAGCTGCCCCACTGGACCGAGGCGCCGACCGGGGAGATCCCGGCGGTGCTTTCGCGAAGGGACGAAGCTGGTCAACAGGATCCGTGGGCGTCGCTGCCGGAGCCCTCGTGGCGCGAGGAGCGCCGCGACTGGGAGCACGACGAGACGCTCGGCGCCTCGTTGCTCGGGCTTGCCGGCGACGAGCCGACGCTGATCAAGGAGTCGGCCGAAGAAGAGCGCCAGCCCTGGAGCTTCGACCTCGACGCGCCGGAGGCGCCCGTGTCCCATCCAGGCGCCGGGGAGCCAGACAGCTTCGCAACGCTCCCGACAGACGAGCTCCCAGGCGTCCGGGGCTCGGGCGACGAGCCTCGGGATGCGGTGGACGACGCTGCGGGAGCCGGACAGAAAGACGCCGGTGGAGACGCCGACGGAGACCCCGAGGGAGCCCTCGAAGCGTTGGCCGAAGGAGCCGTCGAAGAGCTGACCTGGGGAGCCGTCGAAGAGCTGACCTGGGGAGCCGTCGAAGAGCTGGCCTGGGGAGATGCCGAAGAGCTGGCCCGGGGAGGTGCCGGCGAGGAGGCGGAGAAGGCAGAGCTCGACTTCTCAGGCGAGGAGACGACGCTCCTTTCGCCACAGGCCCCGGCCGCCGTCCGAGCGGGCGACGACGACGGGGCAGAGCCCGGGGACATGCGGCTGGAGGGCCGCGGCGCAGCCGACGACCGGACGAGGCGCGAGGAGGACGCAAGGCGGTCGCGCGGCCACCCCACCCGCGGGCCGTCGGATCGCCGCACCGTGCCGCTGCCACCCGCGGTCGGCGACCGGCCGCTCGCCCAGCGTGCCCCGGTGCCCCGGCACGCCGGGGACGACGCGCTCTCCCAGCGCGCGGGGCGCAACATCCCTGCCGCGGTGGCGAGCGGGCTGGTCATCGGGGGGCTCGCGCTGCTCGCCTTCCACTTCGGCCCGGTGCCGTCGATGGTGGTGGTCACCGTCGTGCTCGCTGCCGCGGCGATCGAGGCGTACGCCGCGTTCCGCCGCGTGTACCGCCCTGCGTCGCTGCTCGGCATCGCGGCGGTCGTGGGGCTCCTGGTCGGAACCTACGACAAGCCCTTCGTCGCGCTCCCCGCCGTGGTGGTGCTCCTCGTCGCGGCCACGTTCGTCTGGCACCTCCTCGGCGTGGACCGCCGCGCGGACCCGGTGAGGAGCACGGCGGCGACCCTCTTCGTCTTCTGCTGGGTCGGCGTCTTCGGCTCGTACGCAGCCCTACTGCTCGCCCCGTCCCTCTTCCCCCACCGCACCGGCATCGCCTACCTTCTTGGCGCGCTGATCGCCGCTGTGGCCTACGACGTGGGCGCGCTCGCCGCAGGGGCGTGGATCGGCCGCCACCCGCTCAGTGCGGTGAGCCCGGGCAAGACGTGGGAGGGGCTCCTCGGGGGCGCGGTCGCGGCGATCGTGTTCGCCGTCGGCATCGTCCACCTCGTGCACCCCTGGACCCTCGGCCAGGCGGCCCTGCTCGGCGTGGTCGTGGCCGTCGTCAGCCCGATCGGCGACCTGTGCGAGTCCCTGGTGAAGCGTCACCTCGGGTTGAAGGACATGGGCCGCATCCTGCCGGGTCACGGCGGGCTCCTGGACCGGGTGGACGGCCTGCTCTTCGTCCTTCCCGCCACCTACTACCTGGTTCGCGCGTTCGGGCACGGCTAGGGGCGGCTAGGGGACGGTTAGGGGCGACGAGGCGGCGGCCGAGGTGCTCGCGGCTGCCAGATGTCGGCCGAGGTGCTCCCGGCTGCAAGACGCGGTGAGCCGAGGCAGCCAACGCCCGGTCTTCGAGGGAGCCCGGCTCCTGGGAGCCTGTCCGTGGGCGCTTCTGCGAGCCGGTCCGTCGGCGAGTCCCGCCCCTCGGGCGAGCGGCGCGGCGGTTGCGGCTTGCGGGGATGGCATGCTGGGTGGCCGATGACGACCGTGAGCCTGGTGGGATCGACCGGGTCCATCGGGACCCAGGCCGTCGACGTGGTCGAGGCTGCGCCCGACCGCTACCGCGTCGTCGCGATCGCGGCCCATCGGTCCGTTGAGACGCTCGCCGACCAAGCGCACCGCCTCCGTCCTGCGCTCGTGGCGATCGGCGACCCCGGCGCCGCAGCGGAGCTCGAGCCCCTGCTCCCCGCCGGCACCGAGCTCCTCACCGGCCTCGACGGGCTCGTCGCCGCAGCGCACGCGGCCGACGTGGTGCTGAACGCCGTCGTCGGCTTCGCCGGGCTGCCGGTCACGCTCGCGGCGCTCGAATCGGGCCGGCGGCTCGCCCTCGCCAACAAGGAGTCGCTGATCGCGGGCGCACCCGTCGTCCAGCGCGCCCGCAGGACCCCCGGCGCCCAGATCGTGCCCGTCGACTCCGAGCACTGCGCCATCCACCAGTGCCTGTCGGTGGTCGAGCCCCGTCGACCGAGGGCCGACGGGAGCGGCTGGATCGGGCCAGGGGACCCGCAACCTGGTGGCGACGAGCCCGCCCCGCTCGTGCCGTACCCGTCGGTCACTCGGCTGCTCGTCACCGCCTCGGGCGGGCCCTTCCGCGGCCGGACCCGCGGCGAGCTGGGGTCGGTTGGCGTCGCCGACGCGCTCAGCCACCCCACCTGGCGCATGGGACCCAAGATCACCGTCGACTCGTCGACGCTCATGAACAAGGGGCTGGAAGTCATCGAGGCGCACGAGCTGTTCGGCCTCCCCTATGACCGGATCGAGGTCGTCGTCCACCCCCAGTCGGTCGTCCACTCGATGGTCGAGCTGGTCGACGGCTCCACCATCGCGCAGCTGTCCCAGCCGGACATGCGGCTCCCGATCGGGTACGCGCTGGGATGGCCGGAGCGGCTCGAGCACGCGTTTGGCGCGATCGACTGGGCCGCGCCCCTCTCCCTCAGCTTCGAGCCGCCGGACCGCGCAGCCTTCCCGTGCCTCGACCTCGCCTACGCGGCGGGGCGGGCGGGTGGCCCTGCCCCGGCGTGGCTGAACGCCGCCAACGAGGTGGCGGTCGCGGCGTTCCTGGACGGCCGGCTCGATTGGCTGGGCATCGCCGATGTCGTCGCAGCGGTCCTCGACCGATGTGACGGCGCGCCGCTGCGAAGCGTCGACGACGTGCTCGATGCGGACCGCAGCGCCCGGGAGCTTGCGGCCGACGCGGTCGACCGCCGTTTGGCGGCCGTGTGAGCTGGGTGTCCACCCCGAAGGCGCCGCCCGGGGAAGAGGGAGGGGACGAGGGGGGCGCCGAGGCCCGCCGGCCCGGAGAGGGTGCCGAGGCCCGCCGGCCCGGAGAGGGTGCCGAGGCCGGAGCGGGTGCCGACGAGGCCGGAGGGGGTGCCGCCGAGGCCGGAGGGGGTGCCGCCGAGGCCGGAGGGGGGTCGAAGCGATCCGGCGCGGCGCAGGAGCCACCTCGTAGCCCATCGACGCGTTGGGCGATCGTCCGCCTGGTCGTGGTGGTGGCGGCGATCGTCGCGGTGTTCCTCGCGGCGGGACTCGCCGATCTCCTCATCTTCATCCTGGCGCTCGTCGCCTGCGTCATCCTCCACGAGCTCGGTCACTACCTGACGGCCAAGTGGAGCCACATGAAGGTGACCGAGTTCTTCATCGGCTTCGGTCCGCGGCTGTGGTCCGTCCGGAAAGGCGAGACCGAGTACGGCTTCAAGCCGATCGTCGTCGGCGCCTACGTGAAGATCCCCGGGATGACCAACCTCGAGCAGGTCGACCCGGCGGACGAGCCCCGCACCTACCGCCAGAAGCCGTTCCACCGCAGGATCCTGGTCGCGAGCGCTGGTTCGATCATGCACTTCGTGATCGCCTTCGTGCTCGCCGGCGCCGTCGCGCTCTCGGTCGGGGTCCCGACCGGCACGCAGGTGACGGTGGCAGGGTTCACGCCATGGCCCGGGCATCGCGAGACCGCCGCCCAGCTCGCCGGGATGAAGCCCGGCGACCGCGTCCTCTCGATCGACGGCAAGCAGGTGGAGACCACCACAGCGCTCTCGAAGACGATCCAGGCTGCCAAGGGCGGCCCCGTGACGCTCGTCGTCGAGCGCGGTGGCCGCCGCAGGACGCTGGTCGTGCAGCCGCAGGCGGGGCACGTCGTCACGACGGGGAAGACAAAGGGCGAAGAAGTGCTCGGCAAGGGGTCGGGCAGCGGGACAGGCAGGACCGAGTGGCTCATCGGCATCCAGACGAGCCTCGCTCCGGTCTTCACCCCCCAGGACCCGTGGCAGGGCGTCGCCTGGGCGGGGGACGACGTCGGCAACGTCACGCGCCTCACCGTGCTGGGGTTCGGTCACGCGTTCTCACCCGGCGGGCTCTCGTCGCTCTTCCACCAGGTGACCAATACCCAGGCCGCCGACAAGGCCGCGGCGAACCCGACGAAGTCGAACCGGATCCTCTCCGTGGTCGAGGCAGCCCGGCTCGCGACCCAAGCCGAGGCGAAAGGGGCGTACTACTTCCTCTCCATCCTGATCGCCCTCAACATCGCGCTCGGGCTCTTGAACATGCTCCCGATGCTGCCGCTCGACGGCGGCCACGTCGCCATCGCTGTGTACGAACGGATCCGCACGCGTCGCGGGCGCCCCTACTACCAGGCGGACGTCGCCAAGCTCATGCCGGTCGCGTACGCCTTCATGGCGCTCCTCCTCGTGGTCGTCGGCTCGGCGGTGTTCCTCGACATCGCGCATCCCCTCGCCAACCCCTTCGGCTGATCAAACGTTCGGCCGGCTGGGCTCCGGCTGCTCGGGGCTCCGGCTGCTCGGGGCTCCGGCTGCTCGGGGCTCCGGCTGCTCGGAGCTCCCGCTGCTCGGGGCTCCGGCTTCGCCGATGCACGTCGCGACGAGGTGGCGCGGCAGAATGGAGTGCGATGGATCCCTCATCCGACTTGCTCATGCCCCGCCGAAGGACCCGCCAGATCCACGTCGGCGACGTCGCGGTCGGAGGGGGCGCACCCGTATCCGTGCAGTCGATGACGACGACGAAGACCGCCGACGTCGATGGGACGCTCGCGCAGATCTACGCGCTCGCTGCCGCGGGAGCGGACATCGTCCGCTGCACCTGCAACGAGGAGGCTGCTGCCGAGGGGCTTGCCAGGATCGTCCCGCGCTCTCCGGTGCCGATCATCGCCGACATCCACTTCCACGTCGAGATGGCGCTGGCCGCGCTCGAGGCGGGCGTCCACGGTCTCCGGCTCAACCCTGGCAACCTGCGCAAGGAGTCAGAGATCAAGCTCGTTGCGTCCGAGGCGAAGGATCGCGGGGTCCCGATCCGCATCGGGGTCAACGCCGGGTCGCTCCACCCCGACCTCTACAAGAAGTACGGGCGCGCGACCCCCGAGGCGCTCGTGGAGTCGGCCAAGATCGAGCTCGCCTACTTCGAGGAGGTCGGCTTCAGCGACGTCAAGATCTCCGTCAAGGCGTCGTCGGTGGCCTTGATGATCGCCGCCTACCGCCTCGCGTCCGAGACCTTCGACCATCCGCTGCACCTGGGCGTCACGGAGGCCGGACCACCACCCGCCGGCCTCGTGAAAGGGACCGCGGGGATCGGCACGCTCCTCGCCGAGGGCATCGGAGACACGATCCGCTACTCGCTGACCGCGGACCCCGTGGAGGAGGCTCGGGCGGGACGCCAGCTCCTCGAGTCGCTCGGGCTGCGTGAGCGCAAGGGGCTCGACCTGATCGCGTGCCCATCCTGCGGTCGCGCCCAAGTCGACGTCATCGCGGTCGCCAAGGAAGCGCAAGCAGCCCTCGAGGACCGCAACCTGCCAATCCAGGTCGCCGTCATGGGCTGTGTCGTCAACGGGCCGGGCGAGGCTCGCAGCGCCGACCTCGGCATCGCCGCCGGCAAGCAGAAGGGACATCTGTTCATCCAGGGGAAGATCGTCCGAGTGGTGCCGGAGGCCGAGATGGTCGCGGCACTCGTCGCCGAGGCGGAGCGACTGGTGGCCGAGGGTGTCGAAGCCCGGCTCGCCGCGGCGGATGCCTCTGCCGAGGCAGAGGCGGAAGCCGACCGCCGCGCGCTGCTCGACGAGAAGGGTGCCGACCCGAACGCCTCCGAGGTGCGTGTGGACCGCATCCGCCGGCGCGTGCACGGCACCGACGCGGAGGGATCGGACGATCCGGCGGCGCCAGCGTCGTAGGGACGCGTCCGGGGTACGGGCGCGCCTCGGTCTACGCTCCCCGGATGGTTGACGCCGATGCGAGCGACGCGGACGTTGCCGCCGATGCCAAGCCCGAGGGTCGAATGCCGGGGCCGCGCCCGGCTGCCAAGGGATCTCTCACGCCGCGTGGCGAGGACTTCCCCCGGTGGTACCAGGAGGTGGTCGCCCGTGCGGAGATGGCCGACAACGGGCCGGTTCGCGGCACCATGGTCATCAGGCCGTGGGGCTACGAGATCTGGGAGAGGCTCCAGGCAGCCATCGACGAGCGGATCAAGGCTGCAGGTGCGCACAATGCGTACTTTCCCCTGTTCATCCCGGAATCCTTCATGCGTCTCGAGGCCGAGCACGTGGAAGGCTTCAATCCCGAGCTCTGGGTCGTCACCCAGGGCGGCGGCCGGCAGCTCGATGAGCCCGTCGTCGTCCGGCCCACGAGCGAGACCGTCATCAACCACTTCTTCGCAAAATGGGTGCAGAGCCACCGCGATCTCCCCCTGCTCGTCAACCAGTGGTGCAACGTGGTGCGGTGGGAGCTTCGGCCTCGTCTGTTCCTGCGCACGACCGAGTTCCTCTGGCAGGAGGGCCACACTGCGCACGCCGACGAGAAGGAGGCGCGCGCGTACGCGCTGCGGATCCTGACCGACGTCTACAAGGACGCGATGGAGGAGGTCGCGGCGATTCCCGTCCTCGTCGGCCACAAGACCGCGCGCGAGCGGTTCGCAGGCGCGGTCCGCACCTGGACGTGCGAAGCGATGATGGGCGACGCCAAAGCGCTGCAGATGGGCACGAGCCACGAGCTCGGCCAGAACTTCGCAAAGGTCTTCGGCATCCAGTACTCGGACTCGACCGGAGCGCTTCGTTACGTGTGGCAGACGTCCTGGGGCGCGTCGACCCGTCTCATCGGCGCGCTGATCATGGCGCACGGCGACGACTTCGGCCTCCGCCTGCCCCCCGCACTTGCGCCGTTGGAGGTGGTCGTCCTGTGCGTTCGCGAGGATGACGCGGTGCGCCGAGCGGCGGGGGCCCTCGCCGACGAGCTCCGACGTGCCGGGCGCCGGGTGCACCTCGACGACCGGACCGACAGCGGTTTTGGGCGCCGCACGGTCGACTGGGAACTGAAGGGGGTGCCGGTGCGGGTGGAGGTCGGACCACGCGAGCTCGCGGAGGGGAAGGTCACCGTCGTCACCCGCCACCTGAGGGCCAAGGAGCCGGTTCCGCTCGCCGCCGTCTCCGACGCGGTCGACCGGGTCTGCCGCCGGGCCGCCCGCGACCTGCGGGACGAAGCGCGCGCCTTCCGTGAGGCTCGAACGACCGCCGCGAGCTCCTTCGAGGAGGTGCTCGACGCGGGGAGCGCAGGATTCGCCCGCGTCCCGTGGCAGGTGGTCGGCGAGGAGGGAGAGCTCCGGCTCGCCGCCGAAGGGCTCACCGTACGCTGCCTCCAGCGTGAGGACGGCAGCCTCGCGGCCCACGGCGAGGCCGACGACGGGCTGGTGGCCGTGGTGGGCCGAGCGTACTGACCTTCGCCCGGATCGTCGGCGGGCGGCGGCATGCTCGCGGTTGGTATACTCGGCGAGCTGTCCGGTCTCATTGCAGGACCTGTTGAAAGCGTGGGCCGCCGCCCACGCTTTCGTCGTGAACGGGACCGGTGGAGCCGGCCGGCCCGAAGGTCCGGACGAGGGAGGAGCCCACGCACGAGGGACGAGCCACGAAGGGAGGTGCGACGGATGGCCGAAGGAGTCGCGGAGATGCTGTGCAGCGAGCTGTCGAGCGTCGTGGAGGAGCTCGGCCTCGAGCTCGTCGACGTCGAGCTGTCCGGGGGCACCGTCCGAGTGACCGTCGACCGTGACGGCGGAGTGGACCTCGACGGGCTCGCGGAGGCGAACCGAGCGGTCTCCGGCCTGCTCGACCGGCTCGACCCCATGCCCGGCCGCTACACGCTCGAGGTGTCGAGCCCTGGCCTCGAGCGCCGGCTGCGCACGCCGGCGCACTTCACGCGAGCGCGCGGCGAGATGGTGTCCCTGCGGCTCCTCCCAGGCACCGGCGAGAGCCGGCGGCTCGAGGGACGTCTCGTCGAGGCGGACGACAGCGGCGTGCGGGTGGACGGCCCCGCCATTCCCGGCGGCTCAGCGCACGTCGCCTACGAGACGATCGAGCGGGCGCGCACCGTGTTCGAGTGGGGAGCGAAGCCCGCACCCTCCCCCAGCCGCGCCAAGGCGCCGAAGGGCAGAGAGAAGGCCACCACGTCATGAGCAAGACCAACTTCGAATTCCTCGACGCGCTGAGCCAGATCGCGCGGGACAAGGGGATCTCCGTCGAGACGCTGCTCGACGCGCTGGCCAACGCCCTCGTCGCCGCGTACAAGCGGCGCCCCGACGCCGCAGAGGAGGCCGTGGTCACGATCGACCCCGAGTCCGGCGAGATCCGCGTCTACGGGCAGGAGCTCGATGACGAGGGCAACGTGGTCAACGAGTGGGACGACACCCCCGACGACTTTGGCCGCATCGCCGCCCAGACCGCCAAGCAGGTGATTCTCCAGCGGATCC